>NZ_JAKUFX010000086.1:0-25096 GCF_022663635.1 Bacillus cereus group sp. BfR-BA-01356
GGTTTATTTGAGATGCTTATTTTTAAGAGTATGCTTTTATTTTAGGAATGTTTTGATCCGATGAGTCGAAAGCTCAGGTTGTGCTCACTCTTAAGTTGATGGGCATGGGGTTCACTCCTTATATATCCTTAAAGGATATAGTTGCTCTTTACTGGAAGATTTATATACAAGTTGTTTTTCTTATATAACAAAGTATCCCATGATTCCAGGTTCCATTCCTTCAAAGAAACACCATTAGCACATAACGTAGAAGATACAAAAACGAGCCGGTAAGAGTTGTATACGTCGTCATACGTGGAAGCCAATGTGGAACACTCATCCCCATTTTCTCAGCTACCTTCAGTGCCACTACAGACAACCCTGTCGCTGTCCAAATTACTACAACTTCCCCAGTAAGTGTCATATCGAGTCCTTCTTTCTTTTTAGTTGTAACCCTTTTGACGTGAGAATCGGTTGATACTGATTAACCATTTCATCCCATTCAAGAATTTCTTCCTCTTCCCCGTATAGATCCTCAATAATATCGTTAGATAAGCTGTAATAACCTCGGTATTCTTTATTGTTAAACACCTCATGTCTTTCCATATGATTTACGATAGAATTAGCCTCTCCTTTTCCTCTGGACTCCTTATACATGTTTCTTAGCTCTTTTGATGAATACAAATAAGGAGTGTCATTTAAGTAATCATATTGCCATCTCATTATTCATCCCTCCACTGTTTACAAACATCTAAATACGCATCAATCCTTTTCTGAATCCCTATCTCGTTATACGGTCCATAAGGTTCCTCTTCCCCTAATAAATCGACGATATCGATGTAATTTGAATTTTGTAGCATATCTTGTTTTGCAATGTGATCGTACACACAACGCACTTCATTTTCGTCGTCCGCTTCTGTGTACATGTTAAACAAGGTTTGTGGCGGATACAGCTGCATACGAGGCAAATACTTATATCCAGGTCTCATTATTCCCCACCTTTCCCCTCTTGATGCCCTTAGTTCCACTTGGTATTCCTCGTGGTCTTAATATAGGTATATGACCTAGAGAACTATTTTTGCACGTCCACACCAATTTTTTCTTTTTAGCCTGTACTATTTATAAAGGAGTTTATTTCTGCATATAGAAAGTAAATTCTTGAGGTGAGTGTATATGAAGTTTAAATGTAGACTTAAAGTAATCTTTGCAGAACTTGAAATTAAACAGAGTGATTTTGCAAAACGTATTGGAGTTGACGACTCCACTCTTAGTGCAATTGTTCGTAATCGTACTAAACCTCGTTTTGATACGGCCTATCTAATCTGCAAAGAACTCGATAAACCAATTGAGGAGATCTGGACCATCGAGGAGTAATCCCTCCCCCTCCAGCCTTAATAAGTTTTTATCTTTATTTTCTTTTTACACTTGACTTGTGCTTTCGGCAGACAATCATGGGATGAGGGTACAGGACAACGGCTAGAGCAGAGAATGACTACCTTACAACGCTTCAAAAATAAAAAGCGTCGTAAAGTAGACGTTCTGTCAATCATGGTCTATCGGGTTAAGGAATCCGTATAGTAACACCCTGTTTAAACGCTGTAATTTCTTACACAGCTGACTTTTTACAGATAAAGCTTGTCCTATCTGCAGAAAGAATCAGGAAAGGAAATGCACTACTGGCGTATCCTTGATTACTCGTAACCTATAATTCTTTCATTATCAGCTGCTACCCGTGCCATAACACGCCAAGCAACCGCCGTACCGTTAATGGCCGTACTCGCCTAGACTCCTAACAACGCAAACAAGGAAACGTTATTCGTTAGGACGCTTAACTTTCTGACGTTGGCTTAGCTAACCTGTTCAAGTTTAACGAGTGTTAGGTCATTCCTCGTGTGGATCATCCCCTTAATTACCTAAAAAAGACAATAAGAAACTAGACCTCGTGAATATCTGTTTTTTCGAATAAGGATATTCACGAGGCTGGAGGTTGTCCGATATTTAGTTAAAGAAAGAGGTTATAGCACATGAGCTATAAGCATATTGATAAGGAATAAAACCGAAGCTACAGTATAAAAACCATAAAACCAAATACAGTCTGATTTTGTATCTAAACCAAAATAGTTATTAAGAGTTTTCATTTGCGTCTCCTCTCAACCTAAAAAGTTCAACTAATTGAGTTAAATATATAACTCGATTAGTTGAACGTCAATAGGTAAACTAGAAAAGTTTACTATTTTTTATGTAATTGTGTTAGAATACGAGATAAGATGGTTGTGTATCGGAGGAGAATACATATGATATTTACATTGGGGCAGACACTACGTGAGATAGGTGTAACCAAAAACAAATTAGCTGTGGAAGCAAAAATCCGCCATAATACAATTAGTGATTTAGTAAACGGTAATGTTAGTTCTATACGTATAGATACATTACAAGCAATACTTGATACATTAAATAAGTTAGCTGCTGATCAAGGAATAGAAAAAGTTTATGGTATTAAAGATGTTATCAAACATGAAAAAGACGCATAATTAGCGTCTTTTTTACTTACAAATATTAGATAAATACTTAAATTTGTGTTGTTATTTGATACAATAACCTTGCAATACACTATCATAGGAGGGAGAAAATGAGAAAAAATTATTTCAATACATTAGGGGTAGTGTTTATCGGAACGTCTTTATTATTTACGACTGGCTGTACGCCACAAAATAATGAAGCGACCTCTCAAGCGGTGATTCAAAAGGATGAAGAAAAAGCAAAAAAACAAGCGGAAAAAGAAGCTGAGAAACAGAGAAAGCATCAAGAAAAAGAAAAAACACAGGAAGAAAGTAAAGAGAAAAAGTTTAATGCAAGTATCGAAAAAATTGTTAAAAAAACCATTGGAATAGACGACGTAGAATCAGTTGAAGTAAATAAAAACTTCGATTTACCCGATCCAAATAATAAGGTGGTATTACTAAACTTAAAAAACGCTAATGATAAAGTTCTTACATGGAACGGGGCTACTAATATACTAAAAAAATTATCAAAAGAAAAAGAAATCCAGAAGGTCATTTTTGTATGGAAGGCTGAGCTAACAGATACATATGGAAACAAAAAGAGTGATCCTGTAATGAAAATGAGTATAGATCGCGAGAGCTTAGACAAAATTAACTTTAAAAACTTTGATCACAACAATATCCCTAACGTCGTAAAAGATTATTGGGAACATCCTGCATATAACAAGTAATTTAATGACGAAAGGGTGGAATTGTTTTGAAAAAGAAAAAATCGTTTTTATATGTTCGAAATGAATATTACGGAACAGAGAAAAAAGAGGATTTATTTAGTGAACTATACGAAAAACACTTGGATGTTAAAGTAACAATCACTCGTAAAACAAGGAAAACAGAAAAATAACTGTGTATCTATTCGCTTTGCACAAAGCTAATTTATCGATTGTGAAAGTTGTAAGAAACGTACCTTAGTAGAGTGAAAAAATCAATAATAAAACGTAGGAGGAATTGCGATGGATAACACAGAGTACAAAAGCAAACTAGATGGGCGGATTCAGTCTTTACTCAAAAGGCACACGTATTACTTAAATCGTAAGTTTGAATCTGAATCTGATTTAGGGGCGTTCGCTGAAGGGGTATTTTTAATTGAAGATGAGCTATGTTTTTTATTATCATTTTTAACGAATCAAGAAATACAATATTTCCACAGGTTTACTAACATACAGTGGACCGATGAAGTTGAATTTGTAAACGACCGTCCTCAAATAAAACACCGTTAAAATACTAATAAAAACAAGAGCCGTCCTAATGGGCGGCTCTTGTTAATGAAACTACTATTCTTTCGTATAGAAATATTTCAGTCCTCTAGCATCTAACCACGCAGTTGCTTTGTCTAGCTCGTTCCCTTGACGATAATCCGTCTCAAAATATACAAGTCCTTGTCGATCTCCACGGGAAACAATTTTAGAGGTGAATCCTAGCTGATCCATCATTTGAACCATGTCAGGAATTAAATTTACACCAAACTCATAAGTAACAACTTTATTAAATTTATTCACTATAATCTCCACTCCTTCTTCTTGTTTTTCAGTTTTTTCAACAGTTTGATTTGTAAACCAGGATAAAGGCTTGCTTCCGATTAATTCATTTAAATCACACTTACCGATACCTGGAACGTTTCCGGTTTCAGTATATTGCCACAGATCGCAAGGATAGTTAGGTTTTAAACCACCATAACGCGGGATCCAAACAAAATCACATTTTACATTTGCCATTCCAAAAGGAGCATACATATGATGGCCAACATATAAACCGACTTTTTTAGCACCTAATCGGCGTAGTTCATCGATAAAAGCTTGCGTACCAGCTCTCATATCGTTCATTGTTTTTACTTCTACGTCAGCTACCCAAACTGTAGCGCTTTTATCACCACGATTCCAGAAATCACGTGCTTCTATACGTGCATCATTTTCAGAAACAAAACGACAGAATGCATAATTACCAAAAGGGATACCGTATTGCTTCATAGCTTGTACATATCCTTTGTATAATGGATCTACATAATTTGAACCATCTTGTACACGAGCAATAATAAAATCAATGTGTTGTTTTGCTACAGGCCAATTAATATTACCGTTCCATTTTGAAATATCTACAGTGTAACCCACTATAAAAACCTCCTTATTTTAAATCGTGTTTTTCGAGAACATCTTTTTGCTGCAACCCTTTGTTACTTAAATAGTTGTTCTTCCATGCCATATACAGCGTATAACCACCGGTAATTACAGCTACGATATTGTTTGTCAGTTCATTACTGATAGTCTGGTAACCGACTAAGTTTAATACGCTATTAATTACAGCAATAATCAGGATGACAAAACGCGTAATTGATGCATTATCTAAATTTTTCATGTGACCACCTCCTCTCATTTCAAGAAATTTAAAATGTTAAATAATAAAAGGACTGCCAATGACAGTCCTGAAATCCACATGGATATATGAGCCTTTTTGTTAGTATCATTTTTTTCTTGCGCCAATTTCAAATCACGTATTTCACGATCGCGGAACTTGAACATTTCATCTATCTCAGTACGCTGCATATAATTTTTCTGATTGTAATCTAGCTTTTCTTCGATTCGTTTAACTGCAGCACTCATCGTTTGTAGATGCACTTCTAATTTCGCAATGCGCTCACCATCTTTTTGCTCCACCGCCATCACCCCTTTTTAGACAATAAAAAAGACCAGCTTATCGCTGCTCTGGTTTTTCATTAATTAACTTTTGAACTATATCTTTTAGCTCGGCTATGTCGGTTTCGAGCGTTTCAATCCTTCTTTTTGATTGTGCGCTTTCTTCTTTCAATAACTTATACTCAGCGTAAAACTGTTGGAAAGCTGCGATAAAAAGAGAAACAGTATTATATAAATTAATAGCGCGCTTCTCTTTATCGGTAAATACATCGTCCGTATCATCTGCAATCATACCATAATACGTTTCAATTTCTTTTGTTGTATATGGTTCTGTTTTTTCTTCCGGCTTGTTTACACGCATTTGATACAGATCATACATATCGTCCTTGAAGTTGTACTGTTTGATAGCTAAGCTCATGATTTTATCAAGAGCTGAGAAAGGAATATCTTTTATATTTTCTTTCATATTTCTAGCCGATGTAGTCTTAAAGGCTTTTGCCCACATATTTTGAGTAGCTATCGCATCCTCTTCCGCATATAGCGTTCTTAGTTGTATATCTCTCCATCCGCTACCTTGACTATCTTTAATTTGCAAGCCGTTGTTATAACCGGATACAAGGCTTGACCTTATCGTTACCCTCCCCATAATTAAATCATGATCATTAGCGCCATTCATTATGTGTATTTCATTAGGACTGTTTTTTCTTCTAAAAGTAAACTGTCCCCAGTTATTATTAAAAGAATGAGGCTCTGTTGTGGTCACACTGAAGGAACCAGCTCCAGATGTCCATCCTTCAGATTCTATCTCAATATTATTCAAACATTTGAAACGTAATTTCCCGGCCGCATACATATCCATATGTCCGCCATCATTTAGCATTTGGATATATGAGGACCATATATTATCCCCTTCAGCGTTTTCGCCTTTAGAGATTCCTAATTTTGCCCACGCTTTAGAAGGTTGCTCAACTCCATTAATTCGTGGCATCGTTTGATAAATATAGAACGATCCTGTACCCCTGTATTTAATATTGTCAGAACCAAGGACGAGTGAAGGTTGAATACTTCCATCATTTGTTTCCATAAATCCTATATAGCCACGTGGCTTATCTAAATCGAAAATCTTCATGTCTTGCTTATTTATTTCAACAAATCTGTTTCCGCTTGTTTTAAGTGTTACTCCTTCTAAAACTTGTCCTTTAATATGGCTCGCTGTAATAAAACCTTTTAAGTTAATTCTGTTCGCATTCAAAGTAATGTTTTCTTTACTCATATTGAATGCTGCGATTACATCATTTTCTTTTACAGATATGCTAACACCCTTTTCAGTTAACTGAAGACGGGTTTCCATATCTCTTACATAAGAATCTTTTGCAAATTGTCCATTTGCTTGCTCTATTGTATATACTTCCGTCTTTTTTGCTGCTGCATTGATCCCCTGTTCATTGATAGTGAAACGGTTATCGATTAAAGTCATCTTCTGGTTAAATTGTTCAGTTGCAAGCTTATTAGCTAATTCATCTAATAAATCTTGTTTATTTTGATTAACTGTCTGCTTCAACTCTGGAATCTTAAACCCCGCAACATAATCCTCTACTTGTTTAAGCTCAACTTTACCTTCAAGTGCTTTCGCAGTATTTTCCCATCCAGCTTTCGCCTCTTGTAATTGTTTTCCTTGTTCCGTCTGCGTATTTTGTATTAGAGAGACATTTTGTTTAATGGTAGTTGCATCTTTTTCTACAGTAGCAACACGCTTATCAAATCCACTTTGATTATTTTCTACTTTTGTTATTGTTTCTTTGATACCATCTACACTTTTTGTAATTTCATTGGTTTTCTTGGTGAATTCATCGGTTGTTACCTGCTCTTCAGGCGGTGGCGTCCAATCCTGTGGCTTATTCCCTTTATACAAGGCAACCCATTCCACAATAGATTTAGTAGTACTGCTCGGATAGTTATATAAGCTTAACTTTCGTTCATTTCCACTTGTAGCTGCAACAGCTTTAAAGGTTACATAAGTTATTCCATTAGCGTAAACACTTGTTGCATATCCAACATTGCTAGACCCGCCATTCTGCCAAATTCCAAATTTCTGCCCTTGTGGGACACTACCTTTAATTACAAAGGTATATTCCTCACCCGCAAAGAAATTTTCAGTTAGAGAATATTGATTGATTAGATAGTCTGTTTTTTCATATTTAACATTTGATTTTAATAAAAGGTTACGTCCACCAGCTTTTTCACTATTAACTTTTGTTTCTACACTCGTTAACTTCTCACTGATTTTCCCAGCTTTTTCTTCTATTTCAGTAGTTGTTTTCTTTAGTTCGCTTGTTGTTTGTTGCACATCAGAAATAGCCTTTTTTGTACCTTCCACATTTGATTCCACTGTATTTAATTTATTACTAATTTCAGTATCATTTTTCGTTAACGATTCAATAGAAGTTTTAAATCCATTAGAATCCTGTTCAAACTGAGTTACTTTCTTATCGATTTCACCTTGTTTATTTTCGATATTAGAAATTGTACGACTGACACCTTGTAACCCTTCCTGTACTTCATTGAATTGTCCTGTAGCTTGATTTTGTGCTTCTTGAACCTTTTTGTTTAATTCTGTTTTTGTTGATTCAATATCTTTATTTACCTGATCTAATGTTTCTTTTTTGACAGACTCTACATCAGGGACAACCGATTCCCAGGCTACACCCGTCCATATTTTCAAAATGCCAGGCTTTCCGTTACTAATATCACGCCAAAGCGTTTTATAAGGTTTAAGCCCTGTTGTCGGTGGATTCTTTGCTTCAATGATTTCTACCGTGTTATTTTTAAGATTCTCTTGAACTTTTTCAGCCAATGTTTTCGCTGCTTCGGATTCCTTCTTAGCATTACTAGCTGTTTCATTTGCATCTTTCACTAGTTCATCTAACTGATCTATCAGTTCTTGTTTACTTCCTAGTGAACTAAGAATACGATTGTAAATCTTTCGTAGTTCTTCGTTTGGATCAGTAATTTCGCGATAATCACCAAACACATATTTATCTTGTGTAGGATCCGTAAAAGATTCATCACCAGCAATTACACGTGCTTCAAGGTATAACTTAGGTGTGAACCCTGTATCTTTGATTCGGATTGTATCGCCCTCGTTAATTAGTT
The DNA here is from genome assembly GCF_022663635.1 of Bacillus cereus group sp. BfR-BA-01356. Lineage (NCBI taxonomy): Bacteria > Bacillati > Bacillota > Bacilli > Caryophanales > Bacillaceae > Bacillus > Bacillus cereus group sp. BfR-BA-01356. The sequence goes on from NZ_JAKUFX010000086.1 coordinate 8,321, forward strand.
CATGTGCTAGTCCGAAAATACGTCCAATCGATTGCGCTTCTACTTCGTAAGAAACTGAAGAATTGACACGTTTTTTTAATTCCGTCTTCATCAAAGTCAGTAATCGTTGTGGAGTCATATTTTGATCTTCTGTTTCTGGAGTGTAGAAACCAAATTTATGTTTACCATGCGCATTCCAGCGTTGAAAGGCATCACTATCTGTAATATAAAGAAGTCCGTTATTGATGCTCTCAACCGTTATAAGTTCGTCACCTTCACCTCGTACAAAGCCGACTAAGGCGGTACAAATATCCCTGGAATGTTCAATGCGTCTAACGCCAACTAAGTCTTTTCCCAGGGTTACTTCCTTCCCTGTTTCTCTCCCTCGTTTATTTATCATATCAACGTACCATCCAGTAATTCGAGAACCGAATACTTCAACACGATATTGTATTTCCAACTCAAACAAAGCTGCAATTTTCTTTAAAAAAGTGAGGGGATCGATGAATTCATCAATAGTCATCGTGTGGAATGAAGAATAATCCGTTATTCCACGTTGCCATTTTGAATCGGCAAGCGCGATATCAATAAACGTATTAACTGTTTCGCTCTCTATACGTTGAGGTTTAATAATCCCATCTTTAGCTATTTGAACCCAGGCACCAGACGAGTGTACAGTTAATGATCTATCATTTGAATCTTTTTCTACTTCATTATTAATAACATACGGAACAATTCGACCATCTCGTACTTCCTTTAAAACCAAGTTCTGCTGTTGTAATGTAATTGCATGTGGAGTGCCGTCAAAAGTTTTGAACTCTAGCATATCAATGTTATTCTTGATTTCCCAATGACGTTTATCTTCCCAGTAGTCCTTTGGTTGAATAGCGGATAGAATTTGATCTGTTTTGAAATCAACAACATGAAGTAATCCGCTTGGTGTTCTCATCGAAATCGCTCCCTATATTTAACTTTTGCTGTTCCAATATCAGATGGCATAATTTCGAGTATATTAGCGCCTTTATTAATAACGGGAAAATTACTGAAAAACTCTTTTATGTTAATCGCGTTTTTCCCTTCAATACTGACATGACTACTCTCTGTATCAATCACGACTTTATCACCAACATCAACTATATAAGGCGGTGTGTTATTCGTATTTAAATTCACTTTCCAAAACTTTAAATCACTAACTGACATCGCTTCTACTGGCGGTACATCCTGCCACTGCATGATACTAATCTGTATTTGAGCTGCTTTTTCCATATGCTTATTGTCTTTATCAGTCCATCTCGCAAAGCGCTCTGAATCATCTTTTTCTGTCCCTGGAAGGAATTTTGAAATATACGCTTCCCATACATTTCCGGTCCTAGCTATCCACAATCGACCCAAATACTGATTCCAGGTATTCGGGTAATCGCCACTCTCATAGATCAAACCTATTTTACCAGGCTTATTATCGTATCCAATAACCATTGTTCCGAAATTTTGTTCGGCTTGCCAATAGAGATCGTTCATAGCGATTTTTGAAAGTACCTTACTATTTTCATCGAGTATTGCTATCTCAACTCGTCCCATTTCATTGATTTTCTTGCTCTTACAAGTAACGTAAGCTTGCATGATAAAATCTTCTACTGGGCCACCAGGGATACTTTTTTTGACAGCTGCACCATGCCATCCCTTTCCCGTTCCAGTCCCAAAATCAGAACAATAGAATTGATATTTATCTGATTTCATTTCACCAACCGGTTCACCATCTTCCATTGAGCTGACTTTACTCCACCCTACAGTGGTAGCCATCTCATCCCATATAAGCCTTTGATTTCTTTCAACGGGTTTTTCCACAGTTTTTAACGGCATCCCAATACGAAAGTAATCTCGATCACTTAAAGATACCCCGCCGAACCATACATCTAAAAAAGTGTTTGGCTTTGTAATATCAATTTCAATGATAGGGTTAGAATGAACTGTTCCTTTATTTTGGATATTAGCAACTAACCCACTAACGTCTTTTTTAAATTCAACGGTTTGCTCTTTTCCTAACTTATACGGCATTGGACATATTAGTGTAATAGTTGCTTGATGAATATTAGATTTTTCTAAAGTCTCCTCTACAGATTCCTTAATCCCGTAATACACAATATCCGGTTCGTCTGTGAAGGTAATTTTTACAGGTTCTTCTGTATCTAATAAACCATTCAATTCATCTATCCGTTTCCTTAGTTCAAAAAGAGAGACTCCCTTAAGAGAGAAATCTACTTCTAATACTCTCTTGGGAGTCCTTTTACTTAAAAAATATGAACCTGGGCGGTGAGGTACCGTTAACTCATTAATTTCGTCACTTAAAATTCCGCGACCTCTTATATCGTTAACCATAAAAAATCCTTTTTCGTATTTTTGTTCGAAGTATTCTTCTAAATTAATTCCATTAAAAACTAACAATCTACCGCCCTCCTTTAAAATACTTCTTTCCGTTTTTTCACAGCCTCTTGCTCTCCAGTAATATCATCAACGAACCTATTAAACTCTTGTCTACCAAGCTGTATATTAATATACGCGGGTCGTCTTTCACTAGCTGTAGAATTTGAAGCAGTTCCGGAATCCGTATTCCCTGTGCTTGTTTGTGGTTTAGCTGTCTGGTACGCGCCAAGTCCTCTTGGCATTCCGTATACAGTCTCTACTTGTAGGGCTTCAGGTTTCATCCATTCAGTCATTTGTTCGGTTGTTCTTTGTACAGCACCTTTCATAGCATCTATACCATTAATCCAACCTTTCATCATATTGACACCAATGAAATCCCTGAACCAACGACTCGGTGAGTGAATCGATAAAAGTCCTGAAATTTTATCTTTAATTCCATTTCCGATGTCCGTAATTTTGTCCCAAATAGCCCCAGCCATAGAGCTTATACCGTTTAAAAGTCCCTGCATCATATTTTTTCCTATGCTTCCTAAATCGATTCCGCTAAGGAATGACTTTACATTGTCAAAAATTTGAGTCACTGTGTTATAGATAGAATCTAGGATGTTAGATGTCGCTGACTTAGCCGCATTCCAAATTGAAGAAATGATGCTACCTACTGCGTTCATAACAGATGAAATGACTGAACCTATACCTGAAAAAATTGAACTTACTAGAGAACCTATCGCTGATAAAACACTAGAAAAAATAGATTTCACTAGATTTAGTCCACCAGTCACGACCGCGGAAATTAAATTTATCGCCCCTTGGATGATATTTCCGATTAATGACATTACACTCGATGTAATGCCTTTCACCGCGTTCCACGCTCCACTCCAATCTCCTTTTAAAACTGAAGTGAAAAGCTTTATTATGTTGGTGATTATCCCAATAGCAGAGGTTATTACGCCCATAATAGCGGGAAAAACTGCCTGGACAATCGACAAAATAAATTGAATCGCCGGGATCACTACGCCTTTTATTATTGTTGCTAGGCCTTCAAGTATCGCAGTAGCTACGGGAATCGCCGCTTGAATTATCGAAACTATTACCGGGAAAACCGCCTGAACGATTTGTAAAATTAAAGGAATAACCGTAGTCGCTATGATAGAGATTACCTGGCCTAATAATTGAATAATAGGAATCGCAACGGAAATCGCAGCAGCTATAATTCCAGCTATTACTGGGAAGACCGCTTGTACCGCCTGGAGAATAATCGGAATCACTGACGTCGCTATGATTGATAAGACTTCTCCAAACCCTTGAATCAGCATTCCTGCTATGCTAAATGCCGCCTGGATTACTTGCAATATAATAGGGAATGCCGTTTGAAAAGCTTGAGCGAATATTGGTAAAACCGTAGTTGCTAGCTCAGTAAAAATTTGAGCTACTTGTTGTATAGCCTCCGTTATCACTGGCATAATTTCTATTGTCGTATCAGCAAACATCTGAATTAATTCAGTGATCATAGGCATTACTTCTTGTACCACTTGACCGAAAAGTTTGAATAAATCAGATGCTAAAGGTACTACAGCTTGTATTGTTTCTCCGAACAAACGGAATAAATCGAGTGCTATCGGTACTACGGCTTGTACTACTTCACTAAACAAACTAGCTATTGTAGAACCTAACTCGCCAAAGGCTGCACCTAGCTCAGAAAGAGCAGGCCCAAGTGTAGCGAAGCTCTCTGCTATAACTTGTCCCGTTTTCGCAAATTCAGGAGCAAGTGGTGCAAATGCTTGTGTAATCCCTTGAGCTATTGACTGAACAACCGGCAAAATCGCAGAAATCACAGAACTAAAAATCGATTGTATAGACTGCCAAGCCGACATAAACGCAGACTTCACTTGATCATTTGTATTTATCAATTTAAATATCGTAGCACCTAAAGAAGCTACAATAGCGATTACCCATCCTACAGGGCCTGAAACACCTAAAAACGATAAGCCTAAACGTACAATTAATGGTGTTAAAGTAGCTATCGTATTCCCTATTGAAGAGAAGGACATTTTTATAAAGTCAATTACTGGAGAAAGGGCTGATCCAATTCCAGCAAATGCTGCACTAAGTCCTGATATTGCTGAACTAAACGCGCCACTTATCCCCTGACCAAATTCACTAAATTTCGATTTTATTACAGCTAACGAAACCTCTACTGCTGTTGCAAAACTAGAAAACACTTGACCTGCTTTAATTAACCCTGCCTCTAATGCTGCACTGATTGCTGTACCCATTGCTGAAAATTTTTCCGGTATTGTCCCAAGATAAGAACCTAAAGAATCAAAAGCAGATTTCATAGCTTCAACTGCTGCTATGGTCCCATTTTTTATTGATTCCCACGCATTGTTAACGGCATTTCGAAAAGTCTCGTTATGTTTGTAAAGTTGAACTAGCGCTACCCCCACTAAGCTTAGAATTGCAATCGTTGCTCCGATTGGTCCTGTTAGAAACACAAAAGCTGCACGCAATGCTATCATGGCATTTCTAGCAATAAAAGCTACAGCTGAACTTTTACTTATATAATTAGCTAATTTACCAAATAGAATCATGGTTGTACCTACAGCATTTGTTACCATACCAATTACCGTTGCTATAACTAAAAAAGCTGTAGTAAATGCTACTACCGAAGCAATCACCGTCTGCACAGGAGCCGGTAATTTCATAAATGCGTTTGCCAAGGTTTCAACTACTCCAGCTACAGCCATTAATGCAGGAGCTAATGCGTCAGTAAATGCACGTGCCGCAACATCAAGAGAGGCTTCCATTTTCGTCAGTGCTCCGGCCCATCCTTCAAGCATGGAGTCCGCAGCTTTTTTAGAAGCACCGTCCGAGTTCACTAAGGATTGCGTTAAAGCATCAATCTTTTCAGGGCCTGCTGCTACAAGTGCCATCATACCTGATACAGCTTCTGTACCAAATATTGTTGCTAACGCCGCACCTTTTTGTGCACTTGTCATACCTTCCATTCCTGATTTCAACTCACCAATAATTTGAGACAATGGTTTCATATTACCTTGTTGATCCGTAATAGATACGCCAAGTCGTTTTAACTCATTCGCCGCTGCTTTTGGCGGTTTAACTAAACGTAGTAAAGATGCACGTAATGCTGTACCAGCGGTCTCCCCTTTAATACCACTATTTGACATAATACCAACAGAAGCCGCTAGTTCTTCCATCGATATGCCTAATTGAGCTGCTGGACCCGCCGCATATTTAAAAGCGTATTGCATATCCCCTACACCCGCAGCTGTTGCGTTTGCGGCTGTTGCTAGAACATCAGCAACATGTGTACTTTGACTTGCCTCCATACCAAATGAGTTTAAAGCTGACGTAATCGTATCAGCAACCATCCCCAGGTCTTCGCCTGATGCAGCCGCTGCACTCAACACACCAGGTAATGCGGACGTTGCTTGAGCCGAATCGAAACCTTTCGCACCCATTTCAGCAAAAGCCGCTGCTACCTGCCCTGTTGAATACACAGAATTCTTTGCCATATCAAGAATCGCTTTCTTTACTTGACCGTAGTCGCCTGCAGTTAAAACTGCCGCTTTACGAGTTTGTGATTCAAATTCTCGTGACTTTTGAATCATACTCCCTAAAGCAAAAGCCGACGCTGCAGCTGCAGGACCAAATGCATTTTGCATTGTTTGCCCTGTTTGCTGTACACGTCGGCCCATTTCAATTGCTTGATTACCTACTTCTTGAAATCTAGCACGCCACCCTGAATAATCAGGAGGCGGTGGTGCTGGTGGCGCTGGCGGTAATGGTGGAGGTGACGGCGGCTGTGGAGCAGGTGGGATAGGAGGTGGTCTACTAATCTGCTGAAAAAATGTATTCCATGCTTGTGTAGCTTGTCCAAGGTTACTTATTAAATTAGATATGTCCGCAATCACCTGAGTTTCTACCTTGTTCTGGCTCATTCACCTCACCTACCCTTCCTCTTCTTGTATTTGACTTCTAATCATCGATTCTATTTGATCAAAGAACGATTCGTTCCTTTGAATTTTTTCAACTACTTCTTTCCGTTCATTTGCTTGTTTTTCAATATCACGAACACTTTCTGGACGTGTATATATATCCGCTAATGACTTGATTTTGTCACTTTGAGCATTTCGATTAAACAAAGCTTGTACACTTGCAAACTCGTACTTATCAAGTAGTTGTTCCTTATATCCGTTCAACATAAGGTGATACTCCTTGAGACTAATACGCCAAGATTGCAAGGTGGTCATATTAAAAAAACGAAAACACTCACCTTGCAATTCATCAATATTTATGCGTACAGGTTCTCGAACGATTTCTGTTGTTCCGCTGTCATTGTCCCTAGAAGTTTCTTCACTGTCTTCTGGAAGAAAAAACTATTTAGCACAACTGCTTTGTTGTACTTTAGAATTTCATCAAGGTCTAGTTTTTCAGCATTAAACATATTTTCAATCTCTTTCTGTACAGCTTCATACGTGATTCCCTCATTTGTATGAATCAGTGCGTAATAAACCACATCCGTGAAATTAGTAATTCCGCCCTGCATGGTTTGAGAAACGAATTGCATCGGCCCACCGTTTTCATCTAATAATCTCAGTGCTTGTAAACAGAATTTCAGTTCTTGTTCTTTACCATTAATTACAAAACGCGTATACGATTTTTCAGCCATAATAATTACCTCCAATTTTTTGTTCAAAATAAAAAAGCGTTTATATGAACGCTTATTCAAATCTCAATTATTTATTTTCCAGGAATTCATCCACTGCTTTACCAAGCAAACTAATCATTGCTTCTCTCTTTTGCTTTGGTGTTGTATTATCTTGCATTTCATTAAAGATAGGAAGTACACTTTCTAATTTCTGTTTATCGATGCGTTCATTTACAAGGTCTTGTCCTAGCATTGAAATAAATGTACCAATTGCAACCGCTTGTTCTTGTTTATCTAGTTTCATTTATCTCACTCCCTTTTACTACGCGACCTTGGATTGAATCAGCTGTATGTTCGACAATGGATTCCGCTACAACTCTTCCATCTAATGAAACCCCAACCTTACAATCCATCCCTACCAATTTACTGTCATTAATCTTCTTAATTATTTCAGATTGTTTATTTATTAGTTGAACATGAGTTATATCAGCTTTCGTTGCTAATCCCTCTTCTAACATATTGACCCTTCTGTTTAATTCGTTTACACCTGCTGAAACACAATTTAACGTTTGAATTAAACCTTCATTATCTCTTTGTAGATCGTTAATTCTTTTTTCAAAATCAGCAATTATTTCTGTTATAGATTCCATCTCTCATCCTCCTCAAAACATCCTTATTCAGTTCCTGGTGTAGCTACATCACCAGAAGGTGCACCTTCTGGTACTTTATTAAGCGTCCCTTTAGAAATTTTCCCGTTTAATTTTAAGCCGATAGAATACTTTGAGTACTCCTCATTTTCATGAGAAAGTTCCAAACTATTCAACATGTATGTTCCTGATTTAACTTTAAACTCAGAAGCGGTTGCACTACGTAGGTTAACTTCATGAATTCTTACTAAAACTTTATTAAGAATTACTTCTTCTACATAATCAAGTCCCTCGTCACCTTCAGTACAAATCCCTTCAATACTAGCTGATTGTGTTACGTCACCGTAATCAGATCCACTCTTATCTTTCGTTTTTAACTCGATTTCTCCAGCCTCAATTGATCGTGAACCTGACGTTTGGTTAAAAAATCGAACTGTTTTTGTAGTTTTCCCATCAGGTTGCGGAATGTCAATCAAGTAAAGCGTTTCGGCACCTTTAAACTCAGGTGCATTACTTTTTTTTACTTCTGCCATTTTTGTTCCTCCTCTAATTTCTGATTGTTATAGTAATAAAACTCAAGTGTTTCGCTGTTAAAATCTCAACGTCTTTTTGAGACAGTGGTTCAAAATTCTTTACTTTTGCATTAAAAAAACCGATTCGTTCTGGATTCTTTTTACTTGTATCGAACAAGTCAATTGAACTCTTTTCGAATCGGTTAATTATTCTATCTTGCAAATCGTTCCTATCAAAAATTTTATCTGCATACACACCTACTTGTATCAGATGATTACGTGAAAAATTCTCCTTTGAATACCTGCTAATTGTTCCTGACAAATCCTCAATGGTAATGAAGGGTTTGTCTTTTCCTGATACAGAAACACCATCGTATATCCATGTAGTAGGCGCAAAAACATCCAGCAATTTTTTTAATGAATACATTACATCATTCAACATAATTAATGCCCCTTCGCTACACGTTGAACAGTTTTGTTTATATCCTCAACAAATGGTTGCTCACCTTCAAAAGCTGTTTTACGCATAAAACCTTTTTTTGTTTTGTGCGTAAATTCTTGTACCGCTGCGTAAATAAGAGGAGATCCATACGTACCAATAATTCTCGCACCGACTACCATCTTTACACTTGCAGGAATACTTTCAGATAAAGGACCGTGTAATATCGGAGCACGATTAGATGCTTGATTAGCCTGTAGACGTGTATGTTTTTCTACCGTTTGTTCAATTGGTTTTTTGTATCTATTAGGGTTATGTGCTTTTAACACATTTGATTTTCCTTTAACAACAACTCTGATTCTCATCAAATCACCCTCTTTACAATGACCTCACGACGGTTTACGCCACCAAGCCCTCTTTCATCGATAAGTTCAATAACGTAAAAAACACCTTTACGCTCAATTTTTTCAATGTTCTCTAAGTCCACATTAAGAGGAAATGTAACAAGCGCCTCTCCTTTTTTAACATCTAGATCAGCGAACTTCGTCTTTTCCACTGACGTGAATTTCTTCCAAACTAATTGAACAGTTTCTTTTCGGGGGGCACCTTGAATTTCTTCTCCTGTAATTGGATCTTTTTCAGAAACCCCTTTAATGTATAAAATCACCGGTTCTCTACGTCCCTGCTCAATCATTTCACGATTTTCGCGAATCTCTTTAATATCATCTTCAGTAAGCAATTGCTACACCTCCCCGCTTATTAAGTAGTTCAGCCGTGACGAACATTGTGGATGTGGGCTTATTAATTGATTCATAAGGCTTTCCGGAATATTTTTCGGATACTTTCCAGCTCCTAAACCGTATGCATCACGTCTCGCTAGCTTGTAACACATATGCTTTGAGTGGTATCTGTGGCGATGGCCATTATCAATAATTTGATAACCTGTCACAATTTCACTTTCTAATCCATTCTGTATAGTAGCTGCTCGGTACGTGTTAGTACTCTCAGAAATTGCTACACGCTCAACCTTCCATTTCTCATTGTCGTGTACTTCCTTTATCTTTTGAGAAATCATTGTAATGCTCTCGCCCTTTAATACAGATGGACGAATGACACTACTTAATCGATCTCTCATATCTCCAGATAAATTCCATACACGATCAGACAAAACTAAGCCATCTTCACCAGGTCTTTTTATAACCCCTTGAATAATTTGCTTATTTACCGCAGTTATAGATTTCACGTCCAAACCTGCCTCTGATAATTTTGATGTGATCCACTTCGATGTGTTTTCAATCAATGTATGGAATGACCGCTCTGCTTGTTTACGAAATTCTTTTTCGTATAAAGTAAGGTCTCGTAATAACGCATTTAACCTACTACGCTTCACGATTCCATCCTTTTGATAGTCATTCAATAAATCAACTAAAAACAAACGTATTAGGATAATGGCCTTTACAGTATCAGAAACTTGTTTTTCGTGCTCCTCTTTAAATTCTTCGGAAATGGTATCGAGCGCTGCATCCATCTCTTGTTGAGAATCGCTCATGTAATCATCTCCCATCTGCCCGCTTAGCAAATGTTTGATGAGTACCTTTTCCACGTCGATACTTCCTGTATTTTTTAAGCGCGTCCGCTGATAACTTCTTATAATTCGCAAAGATCATCGATTTATCAACCGATTCTTCACCATCTGTATAAGAAAAATAGCGCGCTGCGTCTGCTGCAATTGATTCATAAGCAAATGACAACGCAAGATAAAAAACAGCATTTGCATTTACTTTTTCAGTTAACTCTGACTCAGTTTCGGCTTCAGACAACCAATTTCCGATGTCCTCCGGAGTTACTTTTGGAACTTTTGCTAACCGACTCTCCAGTCTTTCCGACACCTTCATTCGGTGTCACCTCCGTCACTGTAATTTTGTTAAGGCATCATAACTCCTGCAGCTTTTAACTTTGCAATAAGGGCGTTTAAGTCTTTTACTACACCCGCTACGTCAGTCGCTGTACTATCTGGTTGTTTATCAACCTTTTTGGGTATTAGAGCTACTTTTTCTTCAAGACCTTTAATAATATTGCCAAGTGATGTGTCTTTCGCAATCGGCATCGATCTGTTTAAACGTTGTGCTTGATTTTCAGAAATAGACATGCATAAAACTCCTTTCAAAATACAAAAAAGGTAGCATACACGCTACCTTTTAAGCCATTGTTTTAGAGATATTTTCAAGAACAGCGATAGACTCTTTCGCATTCTTAACTTCAAATCCAAATTCCCCACGAATGACACGAGAGAAGTAGTCAGCACCATTTGGTGTAGCATCTTGATCATAAATTGGAGTTAAGTAACGTGCCTTTACTTTTTCTGTATCAAGAAGTAACGCACGATCTTTAGGCATATTTAAATCAACTACAACACTAGAAATCGCTCCACCTGGTAAATCCGATACAAACGATAAGATTTGGTAACCTGCTGCGGTATCTTGGCGTGTAGTACGAATTGTATCGCCACCAAGCTTTGTAATTTGTCGCGCGATATTTGGTCCACATAAAATTGTGTTTGCTGAACCGCCTCGCGTAAACACTTGCTCTACAGCGTCATTCAGTAGTTTAGCCGCGATTTCGTTCCCTTTAAAATCTTGCTTATGAGAACCTTCAATACCTGTAAATGCAAATAAACCACCTGTAGTACGCGGTTGTGTCGGAGAACCGCCATTTCTACGGCCATAAATTAAAGACGTATTCGCTTCACGAATCATCTCTTGTAAACGCAGGTTTACTTGATAATCTAATTCGTTTGATACGCCGTATGTGTTCACTTGTTGTTGTGTACGTGAAACAGATGCGTATCTTGAAAAGATTTGTGAGAAGTTATGTGACACTAAACGGTCATTGATTTCATTCTTACGGAAAGCATCTTCACCTTCTGGTCTCGGTCTTGCAATGACTTTTAATTCACCACCAGCTGTAATTGCCTCCGCTTTCGTACTATCGTAACCACGTTGCACAGTGATTTTATCCGCGTTTTCATCGACACTTACTACACGTAGCACTTCTAAGCCGTTTTGTACCAGAGCATTTTCAGTGAATTTACGAGCCTCGCCTTTTTCTAAAACTAGGTCCGTATCCCCAACAGCTGCGGCTGTTTTCACAATACCTGTATCAGAGTTTAAATAGTCGTTCTGCCATTCAAATTTAGTTTGTGTTAAAGCGTCTCCTACACCAATTAACCCGAAAAGAACAGGTGCTTTCGTGAGAATTAAATCCACATTCGCTTGCATTTGTCTTACTTGTTGTTGAAATTCGTACGTAGTTGGTACTGGCATATTTGTAGCCCCCTCAAATTTTTTAAATTAAAAAACCGCTGACTTTTAATCAACGATCCGTTATTTCTTCGATTTTGCTTCTAACAACTTGTTATAAATACGTGTTACCTCGCCCGCATACTTTGAATCTTTTAACGCTTTTGTTTTCGCTTCTTCCAGCTCTTTTTCTAAAGCAAGTATTTCATTCGCTCTCGGATTTGTTCCTGGATTCGCGCCACCAGCTGCATCTGCCCCCACAACTTTCTTGAACATCCAAGGTTTACTTTCCTTTAGCGCATTAACAGCCTCTTCAACTCCTTGATAATTACCATTCTCATCAAGTTGAATAGTCGACTTATCTAAAAGCGCCAATACGTCACCTGGATCATTCGCATCTAAAGCACGTGCCATACTCTTAATTTCCGTATTTAGAATACGTGTATTTGCTTTTTCTTGCGCTTTTTGTGCTGCTTCGGAAGCTTCTAGTGCCTTTTTGTCAGCTTCTTCTTTCTCAGCCTGCAAACGTTCGATTTCCGTCATTTCTTGCTTTTTACGCTCTTCTTCAGCTTTTTCGTATTCTGCTAATTTTGCTTTAACGTCATCGTAGTCGCCGTATTTTTCAGCTGACTTTTTACGTTCACGTTCTAAGCGTTTCTTTACAAGTTCATCTAATTCCTCTTGTGATTTAGGTAGATTAGTAGGATCGCCAGGGTTGTTATCAGGATTATCCTCAGGACTACCACCATCAGAGAAAAACTGTAGGTCTAATCGAAGTGGGAACTTAGGTGTTTTTTGTACTTGTTCTACAAAAAATTTTAATGCTGTAGCTTGTTTTGCGTATTCCATTTGCAAATCCTCCATTTTGAGCCTGTCGGCTATAATTTCCGAAAGTTTATAGCGCCATTTCGTAAGGCAAGTATTACTTTTCGTTATACGGATCCTGAGACTGTCGTTTCAACATTCGTTCTTGCATAATCTCCATGAATTTCTGTTCCGCATTTTCTTTACCACTTCTCGTAATCGCACCTTTAATTGATTCGATTTCGTTTGAAATTTCATCGCCTAACTGTTCGATAAGTGCTTTTTGATCTTGCGGTAACGGTAAACCAAAAATAATCTTGCTAGCATAATAGTTATCTACTTTTGCTAACATTTCTTTATCGTATTTGAACTTTGGATCATCCTGCCTTGCTTTCATATAACGTAAAATATACTCATTTAAGGTTTGTAGACGGGACTGCCATATCACCCATGAGCGTTGTGTTTTTGAAATGATATTACTAAATAAAAGCTGGACCGCCATGTCATTTATACCGCCCGTATTCATGTCAGCAGTGTTCACCATCGGTACCTCTGCTTTTTCATGTAGGCGTTTCTGCAATCGGTCCAGATACGCTTCAATGGTTTCTTTAAATCGGAATCCACTTTCCAGCTTTTTAGCGCTTGGTTCACCTGCATCTTCAGCACCGTCACCTAAATCCCATTTCGCACCTGGTGCAACTTGTAGAGGATTCTTCGGATCCTCATCTACGTTCGTCAGCAAGGTAATAGCAAACATTTCAAAACGTAATGCATCCGAGTAATCAGACATTTTTTTATCAATTTCCTCAGACAACTTTATTGTTTTTTCAAGTTCACTATAACCCGTAGTACGTTTACTTAATTTTTCAGTCGGTACTGGTACTACAGGAATAAAATCAATACCCATTGATGAGCGCTCAACCCTATCCTCTTGTTTTTCTAAGTCACCGTTGTATATCGCCTCTTCAATTTCACAGTCGTACTCACCAGTTTCTTTACGCCAAACTAAGTAATACGATAACTTCCACATTTTCGTTTGTTCCTCGTCAAGCCATGCGATAAAATGAATTTCTTCCAGCTGATCTATATCCCAGTCGCTATACTTCGCAATAACTTCCGTCGATGGATGCCAAATAACCTTAAATTCACCACGACGTTTATCGTAGTGAAGACGGGCATACACACCAGTTTTGGAAATAGCACGGTCTTTCGCTGCTGCTAATAACTTCTCATGCATTCGATTATCATCCCAAACCCATGTTAATAACCGTTCCTTCGCCTTCGCTCTACTGTTTTCGCGTTGTTGCTCTTCACTAGGCTCATATCCTGATTGAATCATAAGAGCTGGATCGTCTATCACATCAGGAGGAACTGTGACCTTCGGTTCTTTTTCAAATTGCCACGCTGCAATCATGTTTACGATTTTTTGAGGATAATCAAGTTGTATTTTCGTAGGTTCGTAGTCGAGATTATCTGGTTTTTTATAATCAGACCATACGTTTAAGTCTCCTTCATAACGCTCATACAAGCGAACCTCGGACATAATACGTGTCCACTCAGAATCGCCGAGTGCGGTACGAACTGGCATTACAATTTCCACTGGATTCATAAAATTACGATCACCTTGTACTCTCATTCAAGCTCCTCCTTTCTCAATATCTTGAATTTCCTGTAGTTCCCGCTTTACGTCTTGCACGTTTATATGCAATAGAAAAAGCCATTTGAACTGCATCCGGACCATCATCATGCGGATGCATCGGATACATTTCAAATTGCTCCAATAAAGCACGTAAATGTTTCATAAAACGTAATTTACCACTCTGTATATCAGGTAACAATGACTCAATACGTAGTGCTTTTCGTGTACGTTGCTTAATTTGTTTTAAGCGCGTCGATGAAGGATACCCTTTCTTCTGCAACGCTTCCCCAACTTTCTCAGCAAACCACTCCTGTGCTTGTTGTGCCTCTACTGCTATTGATTCATATTGATATGCCAGCGTGTATTCTACAGCCTTTTCTAACAACGTATTTGGATGCACACGCTCCATAAAAATATCGATAATGTAGCACGTGCCTGTTTCCACGTTTTTCGCAAGTGTAACTACTACGCTGTAGTCACCTTTTTCTTTCCCCATTGCGAAATCGACAGCACCGTAATATAAAAGGTTTTTATCTTTCAAATCTTTTTCAGTACAGTACGTGAAATATTTCGGTTTAAATATCTGTCTTTCCTCGTCAGTCGGGTTACATAAATACTCCTGGTTAAACGCTTTGGTACCGTCGTCTTCCCTAATTTCCATCAGGTCGATGTATGGGAAATGAGATGGCCATAATGTTTTTGTACCACGTAACATTTCTTCTTTATTCTGTTCATAAAATTGTCGAGCACGATCTGCTGAATCTGGATCATCTACCTGACGAATCTCACGCCATTCTTGCCATAAGTCTTCGCGCTCTGACCATTTCAAAATTGCCGGGAATGATCTGGATACGAAATCACGACGATTTTTAATCACGTGATGCAATAAACTGTCGTAACAAACGATGGTACCCATATAAATACAAGCACCTTCTTGACGACTCAAACCTGGAAGCAATTCTTCTTTGAACCAGCGTTTGTTTTTGGTAATCAAGTCAACCGTCGCGGTATTTTCTTTACTCTCCAAATCATCCAAAATGTAGAGCTGAACCCTTTTTGAACCGTGACGTAAACCACGTACCTGTGTCCCGATACCTTTCGCTTCGACTTTTGTGTTTGTTAAAGTCACAAACTCTTTGTCGTTATCTACTTCATTTCGGCTCTTTTGCTCATGAAGTAAGATTCCGAAATCCTCGCGTAATTTTTCGTTGTACTTTAACTGATCACGTGCCCAAGATATAAAGTCACCAGCTACATCAGATGTTTCAGAAATCAAAACAATATACTGCTTTAATCGATACACGACTTGATGACACAAATAACCGTTACTCAGATAAGCAGTTTTTGCATGACCACGTCCTACACTCCATGCTACTTTTTTCTTTTTCTCCCTACCTGTTGTGATGTCATCTAATAGCTCACATAACGTTTGGTGAAACTCTGCAGCATCATCCATCGATACTCCGGCAGGAATTAAGTTATCTGGATTCCCGGGATTCCCTTCTTCAGAGAAATATTCATACATGAAGTACAGCATGTCATGTTCTCCACGGTGCACCCTTTTTAACTTTTCTAACTCATCGATGTCAGCAAGTAGTGTATCCATGTAATATTCTGTAGCCTCACCAGTCTCGTACAACTCCTGTAATTTCTTCGCTCTTTCTGCTACAAGATTGATACGTTCCTGACGTTCTTGACGGGCTAACCATTTACCGTCTATATATGCCATGTAGCCCGTCCTCCTTTTACTCGCCTGTCAATTTTTTTAATTTCTGAAGCTGTTCTTCGATTTCCGCATTTGTACGGGTTGCATTTCCTAAATCACCCTCGATTACTTTCTTATCAGTCAGTAAACCGAATCGCTGCATATACAATTGCATAGCTTTCACACTCGGTTGTGGCCCTAAAATTAACTGCATTAACTTGCTGTACACCTGCTCGCGCTTCTCTGCTAGAAAACTATCGGCCACTTCGCTCTTGAATGCGATGAAGTCCTGGTTCTTAGTTCGCCACTCCCAAAGCGTTGTCCGATTTATGCCTAGCTCGTTGGCCATTTCGTCCTGAGTCCTTTTTTCCTCGTTGTTCGATTCCATCAACTCGTTTTCTACAAGCAGGTACGCCGCTTGAATTTGTTTAGCTGTAAGTTTCTGTTTTAACTCGTCTAACTTCGCCATCATTTCGCTCCCCTTTCTTCGTGAAATAGAAAAAGGCAACCGATTTAGTATCGATTGCCTTGAAATTCGTATATTTTGTGTAGCCCCCATGCCCATCAACTTAAGAGTGAGCACAACCTGAGCTTTCGACTCATCGGATCAAAACATTCCTAAAATAAAAGCATACTCTTAAAAATAAGCATCTCAAATAAAC
>NZ_JAKUFX010000087.1:0-25037 GCF_022663635.1 Bacillus cereus group sp. BfR-BA-01356
TTTTTGTTATAGATGAAACCAAATTTGTTATCTTTAAAACCGTTTTTGTTATAGATAAGTACTATAATCCCTTACATATCAATATGTTTCAGCTTCCTAAAACATATAAAACATATAAAACATATAAAACAATTATTATATAAACATACAAAACATATAAAATTATGTTGAATGTATTAAAATATATTATCTTTTTATAAACACTCCACATGTAATTTCAAACTATGATGTGTTTATAAAACCAAATTTGTTACGTTTATCTTTGTTACATAGTTATAAATACGCAGATGGAAACACTGGTGATTATATTGACGGGAGTGGTAACCATGCAAATAAGTCCTTGCCATAACAGACATAAGAACTTACCCCAATATTCATAATATATCACTGATTCTCATGAATTTAACATTTTGTATCTTTTGTAAAACTCATTTTCGATTTTTAATTTCATTTGCTTCAAGAAAATGAAAAGCTGGAATACTTAATTCTTGACTTAATTTTTCTTGATATTCATCTACCTTTATAACTTTTAATACACCATTTTCTTCTTGATACTGTACTAAATATGGTTTATCTGAATCTTCATCTTTAGAAACTATATGATACAATACATTATTTTTCTTAATTGTCATCGCTTGTGTTGTCGCAATTTTCCCTGTTTGAAAAGGATAAGATTTAAATTTGTTTTCCGTATTCGCTTGATCTAATGACCTTTTCTCATTATCATTCATAATAGTGTATACATAACTGCCATCTTTTTCAGATAACATAGCAAAATCTTGACTCACTACACTACCGTATATCGGATCTTGAGTAACTTTTTGCACTGTCTCCTGAAGAGCATTAATGTAAAGATATAAAATGACCATTCCAACAACCATACCGATAAGAACTACAGTTAAAACAATTTTTTTAATTGATTGCATCATAGATTATAAAACCCCTCCTATATTTCTGAAAACTTAGACTTATACATTTATTTCCTGTACTTTATATTACCATAAATAGGTCAAAGTAGGGTGTTTTTGCCCATTCGGGGTATAGGAAAAACACCAAAATAAAAAACATTATTGTATAATTTTACGTTTTATGATTAGGAATAGTTTTTGTAATGAACATGGATTTCTTTTTGATTTTATATGAAACAGAACTATTTCATTCCCCTCCTATTTTGCAATTACATTTGACTCTAAATTTTCCACTCACTTATTTACACTAAAAATGGTTGAATTTCATTTGCGGTATAATTTTCTGAATACATTTATTTTTTGGAAAATATTGTTGAATATTGGTAATATTTGCTGTATGTTTAACGTATACTAGTAAGTTATAAAAAATAGAAATGGGGATGATTTTGTGAAAACGCTAAAGAGAAATGTTTTTATGCTATTTGCTTTTATTATCGGCTTCACTACAATTGGAGTTAGTTCAGCAAGTGCTTATACAAGTGAAAAGTTCCCTGTAAGACCAGAAAGATATGGTGAATGGGATGGCGTAACTATTAGTAAACACGTTGGTGGAGACATTGCGGTAAGAGTTTGGCAACAAGGTGTTCACAGTGGACAACAAGCGGAAACACAATGGGTATTAACAAGTTGGGAAACTGGAAAAAGATATACTCAATATTTGAAATATGATTACGATGGCGCATTCACTTTTAAAAACGTCCCTTATGGTTCTTATTCATTAACATGGACATCTTTAACAGGTGCAAAAACAGAGGGATGGTTCTATGTAGCAATGCCTGGTGGATCGGTTTATAAATAAAAAAAGAGGATATGTATGTCAAATGACATGCATATCCTCTTTTTATAATTTCTGCATTGATTGAGCTATTGTAATTAATTCTTGCTTAGAAATTCTTGAACTAAATAGCTCAATCATTGTTCCATCTTGTACCCACATTAATTGTCCACCTTGTACATCCTTAATTCTTTTTGTTGGTGTTAACGGATGGAACACACCATTTATATTGTTTATTTTCACTCTTTCTCCATGTTCCCCCGGTTGAATATCATTGTCTGTTGCCGCGCTTTCAATAATTGCAACTTTTAATTGCGTTCCTGCCCTATTCAAAAAATGTATTTGTACTTTTTCCATATTTTTATGTACTTGCTCTGGGTATTTTAATTCTATATTCCAATCTTTTGCTATCTCCTTAGGAATAAAACAATTAAAAGAAGTCTTTCCTTTTAATTCATTCAAGGAAAATCCTTTATTAACTATATCCACATTTTCAGCATAAACATTGCTATTAAACAGACTACCTGTCATAAACAGAAACAATACAGTCATTAGCTTGAAAACAATATTTTTCATATTTTATCTCCTACCACAACGAATTTTACTAATAGTATTAGATTCCATTAAAAACTTTATACTAATTAGGATCAGCAACAAAGTAAATCCAATTAAAGATCAAGATTTGAAGCCAAATATCATTGAATGGATATATAATTATTATTGAAGAGCAATCTGTAGGTCACAGGTACATATCAAAAGAGGAAGACACTTATTTAAAGTGTTTTCCTCTCCTTCTTATTATCATAATGGAGGCTTCATAATGAAAGAACATAACGAACAGAAATCATATTACATAAGAGAATACACGTTAAGAGATAAAAGCACAAAATCCATTCGGGTTGAACCCTGGCGCTCTTTTAAAGAGGAAATGAAGGTGCTTGGTATTACGGATAATGACATTTTTCAAATTCAACTGATTAAAAAGCGTGTGTGAAATTGCAAATCCTTTTGTTAATGTTATAATATAAGTACAAATAGAAGAATATTTCCAGTCTATAACTTATACAATAAAAAAGAGCAACATGCTACCAACATGTGCTCTCCTTTAGATAACTGCTACCGCCAAGGTGGTGGCTATCAATTAACGTTTACGAAAACCACCCTTTTTCTTTCGCTTTGGACGGCTGGAAGAAAGGGTGGTTTTTCGTTTATCTAAAAATTTCTTTTTAAATACATGAGCTGTCACTTCACGAAGGACAGCTTTAATAATTTCTTTTAGAAATTCAAGAAAAACTTCCATGGCTAGTTCACCCCCCTTCTTTTCCAAATGGAAAAAAAGAGGATAGTCCTGCCACCCTAACTCACAGTTATCTTTTCACATTATAGCACAGGTTTTACGGGTTTAAGATTTTGTTGAATTAATCGAATAGTTATTTCATTCTCCATTCCATATAAAGTTCTATCCACTCAATCTATTAGGTATCACCATTGTACGTTTAAACACAAATAACCGATTCCTTGTACGTTAAGGAACCGGTTATTTATTTTATTACTTTTTTGTGGAGTTTTTGTCTTGTAATGGTCTTAAATGATTGATTTAAGTTTATAAACTTAAATCATAAATAAAAGATAGAGTAAAAACTATATAAGAAATAAATGTAACGAAAACCAGAAAACATATAAACCGAGCATTAGATACATATTGTGCTATTCTTTTTTTCATGTTAATTGGTTTTATTTTTTAAATGTGAAGTATCAATTTGAATCTCACCTTTCCAAGATCCAGCTACTTTTCCAATTTTATTTATATTTACATCTAATGTAAGGGGTTGTTTAAAAGCGTCTTTTCCTTCAGGACCTTCAACAAATGTAACAACACCTTCTGGTTTATCTTTATCACGAATACCTACATGCTCTAATTTTTTACCTGCTACCATAAGTTCAAAAGGAAGACGATCATCTGAATCTTGAATAAAGGATATTACCTCTCCATTTTTAAGTTCAGGGTTTTCCTCTTGTTGTCCATTAACTTTACCATCACTTCCAAGCTCTAATCCCGTTGTATCAAATTCAAATGGTACTAAACTTCCATCCGCTTTTTCCATTCTATAATGAACCGATATACGTGAATCTGCGATATATAACTCTTTGAAATGTACAGTAATACCTTGATCTGTAATTTTTTCATCAATAGGAATATATTTACCATTCTTCATTCCATCTATTGTGACACCATTTTCATCTGTACCTCCCTCATTTACAACCTTATCATTTGTAACTGCATTAGAAAAATACGAGGCAACATTTGTAGCCGCCACTTGTACTTGTGGAATCATTGCTGTTGTAAATAGTCCTGCTGCAGCTACTGCTGTATAAATGAAACGTTTTGATTTTTTATTCATGTTTGTAAAAATTCCCTTCTTTTGTTGTTTTTTATGATTTATATTAGAAACATTGTCTAGTTTTGAACGACTTTCAAATGTTTTCCATGCTTGTTCTACGTCAATTTTGATTTCTTGTGGTGAATGTGCAGATTCTTCATCTAGCATTACATTCTCCCATTGGTTTAATTTACTGATTTCTACTAATAAATCTTGGCATGCTTCACATGTATCTAGGTGTTTTGTAAATTCTTTTCTTGTATCATGAGAAAGTTCTCCATCAATATATGTTTGAATAAATCCGATATCATAACATTTCATTTGTTATGCCTCCTCCATTTGTTTATAAATCTTGCGAAATTTCATTTTGGCTCGGACTAATAAAGTTCCAATAGAAGATATTTCAATTTGAAGTATTTCTGCAACTTCTTTATATTGAAAACCAGAGAATTTCATTAGTAAAAGGGTTCGTTCTCGCTCATTCATTTTATTTAGTATCGTTTGGACTTTTGTAATTTCTTCTTTTCTTATCCAATCATCGTCTAATGATGAGACATTTTGTACGTCATGGTATTGTATTTCCTTATCAATCTTCGCTTGATGCCTTTTTTCAGATCGCAAATGGTTATACGCTACATAAGTAGAAGATTTAATCAGCCATCCAGGTATGTTTTCGATTGCTTTCCAATCGCTACGATATAATTGTAAAAATACTTCTTGTGCTAACTCTTCAGCGATAGATTGATCTTTAACAATCCATATGATTTGTTTCACAGCGTAAGCATAGTACTGCTTAAATAAATCTTCAAAAGTCATGTCAGAAGCATGACTTTCTTCATTTTCTATTGTTAACATGTTAGTTAAAACCTCACTCTCAATTTGATGCCTGTATTATATAGAAACCAGAAAAACGGATTTTGTGACACTTTTTCCGTTTTTTTTTTATTTTTTTTATTATGTACTAAAAAAAGCATTCATCTAAGTAAAAGATCAATGCAAAAAGGGAAATGAAAATATAAAATTTACACCTCTCAAAACCGCAATTTAATATCCTTTTATAATAAGGAATTTCATATCAAGATCGGCTCATAAAACAATAAAAAGCCTTGCTATAGAAACAAGACTTTTCCCTTTTTATTTTTGTTCAATTGTATACCGACTATCTTCGGAAACACATAAGCTTACCGTATTCACTTTTATTCTACACTTCCCTAATCGCCGCTTTACTTCCGAATGTAATTTTTCATTTGCTTCCTCTAAAGAACTTGCTGGAATAATTGTAGATTGTGAGCCTGTTACCTTGCCACTATACATCACTGAAAAGTTCAATTCATATTGATGTATCAAGATTTCTCCACTCCTTTTTTCATGGATTTCCTCACAGATCATTCTTATTTGTCGCTTGCTCCTGTAGTTTTTGAAGATAGGTACGCATTTGTGGTACATACCAGCTTTTTCTTAATCGGATGATCGCAATTCCCACAATTAAAATCAAAAAGGCTTGTAGGAAAATATCTTGTGTTTCCCATAACGTGCACAAATACAGAAGACTTCCCGAACAAAAATAATACATGGCCAATAATAGGTTTATATTTGCGATTATCATTTGTTTCTTTACAATCGCGGCTATTCCTGCCAAAACAAGCGTACAAACTCCTATACTTAGCAAAATATATGCAATAACTTTAAAAAAAATCATTCCAACACCCCTATTTCTCCAAAAAACTCATTTGAACCGCTTAAAAGGACGAATAAAGAGCACAATCTTATTCGATACCAAATGTATTAATACCCCTTAGAAAATTAATTACAAACGAATCTGAAACGTCATTTTTTCTGAAATGGAAACTTTTTGTGTTGAAAATCATATATACTTTGTTTTCCGACACATCCAATTGAAAAGCCTGTAAAAAAAGTTGCACCAATGATTTTCAATCCCCATTGCCATGTGTTTTCCTGTAAAAAATGGTGCGAAATATAGAGACATACCCCTGTACAAATAATGATCCAGATTCCATATTCATCATATTTTCTCTGTTCTAACTTTTGTTCCTGGAACGGATATACCTGGATAAATAAAAAGGCTATCAGCAAAACTGACAGCCCAATTCCCAATACGATCATTTTTTATCGCCCCATTTCCACTCGATTACACCTCTTTATAGCGCTTCTGTAACAATTGCTGTACACGTGCCGCATACATTTTAAAATATGGAATATTTTTCGCGGCAACCTTTCCAAAATCCATTTGCATTAATGTTTCTTCTAACAGTTTGAACTCGAATTCTAAAAATGTATCATGCTGTTTCTGAATCGAATGCGGAATGTTATGCAAGGCATCCGCAATTTCTCGCACATATGTCACACTAGATTCATCTTGGCTTGAATAGGAAAATACATTTCGAATCAATACAAACGTTTCTTGCAATATTTCATACCCGATATGATGCAATACATTTTGATTCACCAACTCCCCTCATTCCTTTCTCTATGGTCCTTCAATTCCTGTATTGATTTGGAACTCATAATTTTCTACAAACCATTTCTCACCTTCCAATAATAAATTTAATTTCATAGTGTGTTTTTCTTGTTGTTCTGTTCCATCAACCGTTACAAGATAATCATATTTAACCGTTACATCCGCTTTATTATCAGCGGTTTTGATGTAGTACATATCTGTTATCTTTGCTTTCGTTTGAATGTGCATAGAGCCATCATCTTCTATATGGTTATGTGCATCCTCTGGCGCATTTAATAATTTGTTTCGTGCTTCCCCTGTTATCATTTCTTTAATCTTTTCAAATCCTGGCTTTTCTTTTTGCTTGTTATCATTCTGTATTAACAGCTCTACAAACTGTTTTGCTACTTCTTGCCCTTTATCTTGGGTATTTTCTGTTAAAACTGTTACACGCTTTTCCAATGCTCGATTCTCTGTTTTTAGCTCTTTTACTTGTTCCGTCCATTTCTTTTCTGTCTGCTCAACTTTATGCTGTAAGGTGCGATTTTGATTCCATAACCATACACTGATACCCACTAGTACAACTATGATTAAACCAACGATTCCCTGTTTCATCCCTAATCCTCCCTTTCTTTCCGCTTATTTCGGCAAATAAGGTGCTGGGTCGACTTGACCAAACGTCAAAGATGTTTTGATCTCAAAGTGAAGATGTGGCCCTGTTACCTGCCCTGTTCTTCCGCAAACTCCCACCTGTTGACCGACTCCAATGTTTTGTCCTTCCTGTACAGTAATGGACGACATATGACCGTATAAACTCCAATATCCATTCCCATGATTAATGACAACTACATTTCCATAGCCGCCAAAACCCGAACCGGAAGCGCCAAATTTCGCCCACTCTACAACGCCACCTTTCGACGCGGCAATTGGGGTGACACCGTCCTGGCAAGAATAATCAATACCTTTGTGAATGGTGCCCCAGCGTGGTCCAAATGGGCTCGTAATCGTTGTTTGAGCGATAGGACGAATAAACCCTTGTGAGCTTGCTGATCCCGTATCTACAACGCCGCCTGGCTTTCCTGCTTCACAATTAAAAGTAAGGCCGCCCATTTGCGTCACAAATTTTGTTACTAATACAGGCCATAAACCATTTGTACCATGCGGATCATTTGCGGCTCCTGGCGGTGCATATTTAGCTCCAATTGCTTCTATTGTTGTAATCCCCATACCGATATAGTTTTTATATAAGTTTCGGGCCATAGCGTTGATTCCTTCATCTAAGGTGGCAAATTTCATGAAACCTTTCATTTGTGAACTACTAGGGTCCATGAGGCCACCAGGGTTGTTATAGTTCTTTACTGCATTAGAAGTACCATTCCCCGTTTCCAATCTTGCAATGGCCGCTAATAAAACGGGATCGATTTGGTTTTGTGTTCCTGCATTTAAAAAGGCTTGTGCTTTCCCTGTAAAAACGCCTCCTAAATGGGGCTGTAATTCTTCTGGTGCCACTGTTTTTCCACCTGGCCGACAAACCGTCATTCCATTACTTGGGATGGTTGCTGGTGCTTCCTCTTCTTTTTTACCAATGCCTTGCCCCAAAACAATAAATAAAAGAAATCCAATACAGACGAACAATCCTATTGTGAAAGTAGAACTCCCAAAAAGAAATGTCAGTAACCAGGATTTCTTTTTCTTCTTCTTTTTTTGTTCTTGTGCAATCTCTTCTTGTACCGTTTTGTCTACAACTTCTTTTATTTCTGGTCTCATATCATCCCTCCCCCCTTACAACATGTATCAAGATTGATTGAAATACTTTCGAACAATCAGCCCATATATAAGGGCTAAAAGAATGGGTATAATCGCAAAAACATGAAATAGTAGCGTTAAAACAGTAGATTGCTGGTCTTGTATAAATTGTAGTAATCCAAAATGACCGATTCCTACAAACCAAATGAAAAAGGCTAGTTTCGCTCTATCATCTATACGACAACGTAACTCACTATGGATAATTTGAAGAGTTAGAAGAATGAGTGTATACCAGATAAGTAATCCTAAACCAATCCATCCTAATAAATCTGTCGCCCATTCTCTTTGTATGAAAAGAATAATTATGTTCATCCATCCTAAACACCCAATGCAAAGAAAAATACTGATATTCACCATTTTCATACAAGTTAATCCCCAGTGTTTCATAGATAAATCGCTCCTTTTTGCGTAAAAAAATAGTAAAGTCCTAAAAGACTAGGACTCTACTCATCTTTTTTTGGTGGCTCCAAATCATCCAAATTATCTAAGTTTTGCGGATTAGTAGAAGGCATCCAGTTTTCACTTCCCGCGGCTACAGCTCCATATTGTATATCTGGCGTATCGATTGTTTCTGCTTTTTCTTGAATTGGCTCATTTTTGCTTACTTCTTTCTCATTTACTGGTGTCAAATCAGAAGAAATAGGTTCCGTTGGGATAAATGAGTCAGATGAATTTGTATTTTGTACAGTTGACTCGACATCTATATCAGGGTTTTTTGCAACAATTTCCCCCGCTTCGGTCACTTCTGCAGGTATAGCATCTGGAATATCTGCACTTGTTGTTTCTGGTGTATGAGGGACAATGACACCTTCTTCATTTACATCTGCACGAATTGTATCCGGTATTAAAGGTTCATTTGACTCTGTTTCAATTGGAGTTGAAATTTCTTGTTGTGGAATATGTGTTGAAGTTTCCTGTTCTGGTTGTATTTCTTCTCTTGAAATATCCATCGGAATTTCTTCTGTTGGAATGTCTTGTTGTGGGATATCGGATGGGATTTCTTCAAATGTTTCATGATCTGGTGAAACTTCTTCTAATGGAAGTTCTTGTGTTGGTACTTCTGTTTGAATCTCTTCATATGCCTCCATATGGTTTGGAACTTCTTCTAGTGGTATTTCTTGTTCTGGCGCCTCTGTTTGGATTTCTTCATATGCTTCCATATCAGTTGAAACCTCTTCTAATGGTACCTCTTGTCCTGGTACTTCTGGCTGTACCTCTTCATATACTTCTATATCAGCTGGAATATCTTCTAATGGTACCTCTTGTTCTGGTACTTCTGGTTGAATTTCTTCATATCCCTCTATATCAGCTGGTATGTCTTCCCCTGTTGGAATTTCCTCATCTTCTAAAGATACAAGTTCTGGTTGAACGTCCATTTCTGATTCTTCTACCTCTGTTCCCTCTTGTTGTCCTTCTACTTCTTGTTCTAATGCTTCTTTATCTAAGCTGATAAGGTCTTGTTGCATTGGTGCCTCTTCTTCACCTGGTGTCGTTTGTTCTTTCCCTTCCTCTTCCTGCTGTGGTAAATTCCCATCTTTATCACGATCTTGTAAGGAAATAAGGTTTCCTTTCTTTTGATTCTCTTCTTTTTCTTGTTCCGTTTGATTATTTGGTAAATCATTCGGTATATTCGCTTGCACTAATGGGTTGGCTTTTGTCTTTTCATCGTCTGTTCCTGCATTTTCTATCTGACTACCTGTCGCCGCCAATTCAGCCGCGTTGTTAAAATGTGCTCCCATTTTGTCTCCAATATAAGACATTGTATTTCCAGCGTATTCTTTCCCCTTATCTACAAAGTTTTCTGTCATAAGAGATATATTTGTGACCGTTTCATAGACGCCACGTGCTCGACTAAAGGCCGCAACAATATTCCCTCTAAAGATGTAACATAGAACGAAAACAAGAATTTGGAAAATCATTGTAGACACATACCCTGCAACGCCCGCTTCTGGTAATACGTATAGTAGTTCTGCTACTGTAAAAATGATAACAAGCATAACAGACATAAATATTTTTAATGCTAATGGGCGAATCCATTGTGAAGCCCAACTTTCAATGACTCTACGATGTCCTGGCAATAGAGCCACCGCCATAACGATTGGTGAGATAATACTCATAACAAGGAACCATAATTGGAATGCTACAATCAGTAAACAAAACGCGATTACTGGAACACCCGCGAATGTATTTACAACATAATACATGACTGTAAATACAAGGCGCTCTCCTACAGAAGAAATAACCATCATTTGGTTTCCATTCTTCACTTCATCTTGTACCTTATTTTCTCTATCTTTTCCAAGAGGCGTTGCCAATAGTTCATCTACTCGTTTAGCACCTAATTTTTCTTTTGAATCTTCTCCATACTGTAGAAACAAATATGGTCGTTCAACTAACAAATCCCAAATTTGCTTTTTCACTGAAAAGATTGCGTCCGCTTTAGAACGTCCTGGATCACCCGCAACCGTTCCCGTTGCCTTCGCTAATACTGTTACACTAATTTCGGAACTAATCGTATTTGCACTCTTTAAAATCGTACTTGCGTTTCCAATGTACGTAACAATAAAAGCAATAACAAGTACCGTTTTTACTAACTCGCTTAGACCTTTTGAGGGTTGGCGCTTAATAAAGAAGATGTAGCCTGCGTAACAAGCGGATAACACACACGCAATGCCGATAATTGCTGGGAATAGTCCAGAAGATAAAAAGCCGCCTTTTTCAATACCAGCAATATTTTGCATAGCCGCTCCTAATTTATCCGCTACCACATCTACAATATCCAGGTTCAACGCTTGATCCACTAAGAATATGGTTAATTGTCCCAGAATCACATTTAACTGAAAGGCCATGTTCGCAAACCATTGACAGGTTGTATACAGCATCCGTTGTAAGTCTTTCCCTACACTATCATCACCAAATAAATAGCCACCAACTTTTTCAAATACGTTTTTTTCATCTTCTTTTGGTTGGTACGTATCAATCTCATAATACTTATCCTTGTAAATTCCATCTGTGTACCCACTAAATAGATTTTCTGAAATTCGCGCCCCTTTTTGTTCCTGTTTTTCTTCCTTTTTTGTATCTTCCGCTAGGGCCACATGGGACCCTAACGGTAGTAAGAAGAATACAAGAATCATACAAATAGAGAAAAGTTTTTTCATTCCTTTTGCCCCCATTTATGAACATGAACTGGCTCTATACTTCCCACAATAGACTCTAAATTATTATGTCTATCCCAGTTCCATTCGTAATTTTTCCATTTCCCGTCCTTTTCATCTTTTACCATTTTCAACTTCATTCCCATTTGAGCATTTTCTACAGGATCAAAATATTTCACACGATAATAATATTCATTTTCGTTTTCCTTTAAATCATATCGATATAAGTCATATCGTTCCTTCATGCCTTGACTTTTATTTGGGTTTCTAACTTCATTATTCATAAAATCATATTTTTCATATTGAAGTTCGTTTAATTTTTTTGAATCCATTTCAATATATGCCTTTACATAATCCATCGCGGCCTTATCCGCTTTTCTCATATCTCGTTCTTTCTGAATCTCTTGTTGATTTGCATTGCTTTTTGTTTCATTTGAACAACCCGCAACCCCCGTTACCATCAACATTCCTGCTACACATAATCCAGATAATATACGTAATTTTTTCATTGTTCCACCCTCCATATACAGATAATTTAGAATACTCTTATCTGTATTGTAATACGAATTACGCCAATTGTTGTGCGCGTTCTTCGTCTGTTTTCGTAGAGGAATCAAATGCAGTCTTTAATTCTTGGAAAACAGGATCAATTTCTACAACTGCAGTTCGGCCAAAAATATCCTGGAATAAGGCTTCGCCGCGTCGTAACTGGCGTAACATTAAGATATTTTCTTCTGTGACCGGTAAGTTATAGTAACGCAACATTTCTTCCGCTTCCTTATCGTATTTCAGCGCAAAACAGAACTTCATACCCACATTGGCAACCTCTTTGTTTTCAGATTGATAATCGGATGCGTTTTGTGTTCCTAAATACAAGCCGATATTGTGATAACGTCCTTCTCGAATGATTTTGTCAGAAGACGCCGCACCCTCTTTATTTTTCAAAATACTGGATGCCTCATCTTGTAGGTATACTTTGAAAATACTACGGTCGGAATGCATTAAGGATTTACCAAATGCCGCTAATGCAATTAAGATACTACGAGATAATTTGTCTGTAACACTTTCATTCTTTTCCTCTGATTTCGGAATGCGTAAATGTTGAATTTGTAATACTTGTAATGGACGTTCTAGGCTTAATACACGGTAATCTTGACCTTGTTTACCAAACAATAAATCTCCTAACTGGATGCCTTCTAAGGTTGCTAAACGATTTGTAAGGGCATTTAATCGTTCTAATTCAGTTGGCAATAAGTTAGGTTCTTTCTTCATTTCCTCTAGTTCTTTACGAACCAACGTTAAACATGCATCTTCTTTTTCCGCCACTCGTTCAATAGCTTTATATAAATAGTCATATCTGATATCCTCTAAACCTACATCCGATAGGAACGTCAAAATTTCAAGTGCTAAACTCTTCGCATCTTCTATTGTTGCACTTATTCGGAATGGGTCTAAACAGCCCGCATCCTTTTTATCCTTCCCAAGCGTCCATACTTGCAAGGTATCCTCATTGAACCCTGGCAATAATTCTGGCCACCTTGTGCGGTATGATGATAGGTAAAGCTTTGATGTAATCTCCACCTTTTCCCCCACCTCACACCGTACGTGCTAGTTTCCTAGCATACGGCGTTCCATCGTATCCAACTGACTCTATAAATTAATTTATATTACTATCGGTTCATTGCCAGCTTTGGTTCTTAGCACATTTAATTTATCCATTTGCTTCTCGTTAAGATTGAAAGACCGAAGGTATCGTTTAATCTTGGTGTGATTTGTCATGTGTATTAGCTTGTGTATAAACCAATCTACAATAACCAAGTTGTTGTACTTGTCGTTCCCACCTTGGTTAATGGGAATAATATGGTGACAATGTACACGATCAACACCGATTTCTTCACCGGTTATATAACACTTTCCATATTGAGCAACGTATTTAGATATCCGATTATCGTTGTACTCAATACTTCTACTCTTCGAGTAGGTGTTCATAACTTGATTAAGAACATCTTTTGGTATTGCTCTCAAATTACTATGCACTTTGTTACGTCCTTTCTCTGTATAATTACAGACAACCTGTGAGAAATTCCACGGATTTTTATGATGCACACCTGTAATTGGTAAGAGCGGAGTTCTTTGCACAACGTAAATTTTAGAATTTGGTTGTATTCCTCTGGCTTTCTTTTTGAAATTAGCAGATGTGTTACAAAATTTTATGTGCTTCATTTTATACCTAAGTCTGACTCTTATGGTTTTCCAAAGAGTATACTTCACCACTGTTAAATCCATATAAATTGTGACTGCGTATTTATAATAATTCTGTACACCAATAAGAGCTATGTTAAACTTGTTAACACTTTCTGAAGTAGGTACTTTTTGAATATCTTTGATTTTCTCTTTCAATAGTCGTTTCGTTTTAGTAACAGCCTTGTCAGACATACTGGTTTTAGCAATATATCCGAATTTGGCTTTACCTTGTTGTACAACTTTGATTTTAAAGCCAAGAAAATCCGATGCATTCTTCTTAAGATTAACTACTTTAGATTTATCTGGATTGATTTCCAATCCCAAACGGGATTGAAGAAAGTCAACAGTCGCATGATAAAAGCGTTGTGCTTCCTCATAAGTTCGGCACATTATTTTGAAGTCATCAGCATAGCGTACGATGTAACCACATTTTAAGTTTGTATATTTCCTGGCATACTGCCGAAATCCTAAATGCTTAGTAGAAATTCTATGAGGTTTATAGGTTTCCCATTGACTACTAACCCACCAGTCCAGTTCGTTTAGAACGATATTTGAAAGTAAGGGAGAAATAATCCCTCCTTGCGGAGTTCCTTTACTAGGAATACCCTCTCCTTCAATTTCAGATTTTAGGATTTTCGAAATAACACATAAAAGCGATTTATCTCTTATTCCCAGTGTCCACATTTGTTTTAGCAATTTTCCGTGGTCAACGTTATCAAAGAAACCTTTAATATCAATGTCAACACAGTAATGTTGGTTCCCTATGTTGATTAGGCTTACCACTCTACTAAGAGCATGATGGGCACTTCTGTTTGGTCTAAAACCATAACTATGGTTATGGAATTTCGCTTCATAAATAGGTTCTAATACTTGGAGAATAGATTGTTGTACCAACCTGTCCCAAATTGTAGGAATACCCAGAGGTCGCTTTTTGTCACTTCCCTCTTTAGGAATAAAAACTCTTTTAACAGCTTGTGGTTTGTAATCACCTAAACGTTTTCTGACTTCATGAATAATCTTTGTATCATTTAAATGCCAAATATCTTTAATAGTTAAATTATCAACTCCAGGAGTTTTACTCCCCTTATTGGTTTTAATGTTGCGATATGCTAATCGAATATTTTCTTCAGAACCGATAATGTTAATCAATTTGTAAAAATTGTTACCGTTAAGACTACTGGAATATAATTCATCATACTTACTTTGCATGTTGTAATATTCATTGTGTCTTAGTTTGGTTTTCTTTAACATGGACTGTAACCTCCTTTCAGTTTCGGGAGAATTACATCTCTTTAGTCTTACTCGAAACCATGTTAACCGTAAGTAACTGTCAGTCTTCAATCGACTAGTGGCTATCCCTCTGCGTTCATTACACGCTTCACAGGTACTGTGCCACCACTTTCACTGCCATAAATCTAGGTTATACATCTAACTAATATCATTAGTGTTTTCCCTAGAACCACTTCACAGGGATGCAAGCCCTCGGTGTCGGCAGCTTACCACGTTCCATCATTCCTATCTGTACATACACTGTTAGGTTTCCCCTATGAGCCTGCTACCTTGATATTGCCTATAACAATATATGGACTTTCATAAAGGAGAGTTTTACTCATCCACAGTAGCGACACTAATTGTGTCAGCATACCTTTCGATATGCTCCCGATATAGGCCCGTACCATCAGAGATTCGTCTGCACTACTAAAAACTCGCTAATAGTTTATCGTGCATCCTAACCATAAGTGTTTTATAGACTTCCGGCTTATAGGTTACACCGTCCACCTCTGGACGGCTTTCGTGTCTCTAAGACTTACGGTAACTCTCAGCCGACTTCACCGAGCTTCATACAGTAAGGTTCTTGCTAACTTCACTGCATGTCGAAGGATTAAAGGAAGCCCTTCAAGGCGTTACCCTATCGTTTGACTTCTCGGAATGATAGTTCACTGTAGAACTGTAAGTTCGACAATGCCCAAGCTTTTCACTTAGGAACGTGTCGCGCCCCCTTTAGGATCGATTATAAATGCCCTTCCCCCACTCATCACAATCCAGAAAGCGAGTAAATTCATTAAGAAGGATTTTCCTTTCCCTGTTTGCCCCGCAAACATAACTGATAAACTCTCAAACGCTGTTACAATGTTATCTAATGCTTTCGCCGCGAGTTCTGGACGAACAAAAACAGGACGATTTAATTTCTTTGTCTTTCCAATGTAAAACCCTTGATTGTCACCAATTTGCGTTGTGGCCCCGAACATGCCCATTGCAAGTACACCTGGCTCCACAAACAATTTGAAATCCGTATTATAACGCTTTGAACCTGGCAAGAACTCGTAGAAGTACGATAACTGTTCTCCATATGGATTGACCAATTCAATTTTCATTTTGCGATATTCTGTAATGAGCGTATTAACACGTGATTTTAATGTTTTCGCATCTTCGGCATAGACGCAAAACAGTACACTTAGTTCATATCCAGGTGCCCCCGTTGTTTCAAATCGATCTTTTACAATTTTGACGCCCCTTGCTTTACGATCAATTGTTAAATCTGTTGTGCGACCGCCTACCATTGCTTGTTGACGTTGATCGTTTAATTCCAATTCACTATTCGAGAGTTTTTGTGTAACCATCTGGTTTTCTAAGTGATACGCTCGAATACTCATTTCAACAGGAAACTTTAACGAATGAGATTGAATGCGATAAATCCACTCTCCACCAGGAAAGGCTGATATTTCGGGCATATCTTTCACCGCAAGAAAAGCAACATGAGAGGTTTCGATTTCTCCTTCTTCATTTTGTCTTTCAAGGATAAGAGAACGTCCTGGGCTTTCATCGATCACCGTATCTGTTAATTGGACCATTTCTTGTAAATCTGGACGGCGTACTTTTACCGCCTTTCCTTCTTCATTTTGCAACGTAACCGTAGAACCTACTTTCCAGTTTTGATTCCGATTCAGTTCTTTCATACCACGTGTGAAATTATGATGGAATACAAAGCGAGTCGTAGCTGGTTTCGCACGACGTGTATTTGGAAACGCCCCTCTGACTTGACCAAATAGTACATCCTCTATTTCCAAATAATTTTCGATTTCTTCTTCTAAAATATCCGTCACATTCATACCCGATATATTTTGAGCTGTCTCTGCAAAGCCTTCTCTTACCTTCTTCATAAACTTCCATGTTTCTACGACAGGGTTACGAATTTGTCTTTCTTTCTGTTCCATGTTCAGTTGTACTAAAACGAAAAAGCGATATTCCATGTTTTCTTTCGCAATGGCCGCATTTCGTAAGTATTCTTTTACCTTTTTGAAAAGAAAGCGTCCTGTTGGTGCCATTGGCCCTTTTAAAGTGGAAATATGTTCATCCAGAATTTCATCTGAATTTGTTGTACGAGGAATCACAAGCAAGTGGATATCATATTCTTGATGGGTAAAAAGACCGAGTTGATTACGATAGTATACTTTTTTCGTACTTTCGTCTTGATGATCGTATTCAAAACCGTCTATTTCATACACTGCGGATACTTTTCCATCTATACTAAACGCTAAATTCTTTTCAACGTGCTTTAATGGTGGTCTGTTCATCGTTTTCAACATATTCAACTTCCTCCTTTTGGGGTAAAAATGTTACATCATAAGCGTGTATGTCGTTCTCTTCTTCTTCACTGGATACATGTACGATTGGTAAATCTTTTACATCATGTTGTACACATACATGACCATAAAACACATGTTTTTTAAATTTGGGCAAATTCACTAATCGACTGCTTTGATGTTTACGTAAACGAAATGTGATCCAGGACCGAACAAAAGAGAAAAGTGATTTTCCATCTGTTTTATATTTATCTGCACCCCATACGAGGAAAAGAGGAATCACACCATAATACATGAGCCAAACTTGATCGATCACATCCCCAAATATCCATTTAAAGGGAGGAAGGAAGCGGAAGGCTACAAGCCCCGCTTCTACCGCCGCAAAATAACCAAGTGCCCTCCATGTAACCGCACGCGGAAGACGATACCCCATAATTTCGTACTGTCTTCGCATATAGTTCATATAGCTTCCGAAACAATAGACAATGATAGATTTTGATTCTTTTTCCTTCATGTAGCTCCCTTCCTTTCCATCCCTTACTTAGACGCCAAACAATCCGCCTAACCACGTTCCGATTGTTTTTAATGCATCTGGTTTGTTAATGAAGAATACAACAATACCGCCGCCAACAATTAACGTAATCGCTTTTCCCCATGCACGCTTTGCCGCTACAATCAAGATAACAATGATAAACGCACAATATAACGCGTATGTTCCTTGTGTCTTCATCATTTCGAAAAATCCTTCCAGACCGATTCCTAACACAAAATGATTTATATTGAACATATACATGCCCCTCTCCTATTTTGTTTTTAAATCTTTTACAACCCATTGCTTTCCATCTTGTTTGACAAACAACGTGTAACCTGTTTTCATTTTCGTTTCAGAATGCGGATCAATCATAGATACCTCTGTTTGTACCTCATAGGTGCCTTTTGTTTTTCCTGGATAAATCTTAGAGGAAAGTACATTTTCAAATTTCATGGCTCCTTCTAACCCTTTAATATCCGTATTAGCTAGCACATACGCGAGTTCTTTTTGTGTTGCGGTGGTATAGGATTTAAAGAAAGTGGGTAGAAATTCTCGAATGTCTTCTTTGACAGCGAGTTCATGGACTTCCTCTCGGTCTTTCTCTTCTTTTCCTTCTGGTACTTCTGCTTTTTCATTTACCTTGACAATTTGAGGGAATCCACTAATGACAAAAGCCTTTCCATCTGATTGAACAGGAACCGACACTTGCTGGATCACCTCCTTATCCTCTGGGCCGCTATTATCTGCCTTCATGCGGCTTAATTTGTATCTCACTTTAAAAATTACGTTTGCTTCTTTATCTGTGACCTCATCTACTTTTAATACAGTTGCGTATAGAAAATGGGAATCCCATTGGATACTTGCAAAATCCAAACCGACTTGTGGATCAAGTGTTTTCGGTATATAGAGTTGTAAGCGCTCTGAACGCTTCTTCTTGCCTTCATCCCCTCTTTGCCATGTAAAGTATTCTTTTGCAAATCCGCGCGCAAATTCAATCGCTTCTGGACGCGAGGCAAGGTTTTGTTTTTGCGTGACTTCTTTTGGAATGGTACTGGCTTTTGCTTGTGTATCTCCCTTTCCTTTTACTACGGTTGTAATGGATACAATCAGCATCCAACTAAACAGGAGCCAAAAGGCCCATTTTCC
The DNA here is from genome assembly GCF_022663635.1 of Bacillus cereus group sp. BfR-BA-01356. NCBI lineage: Bacteria > Bacillati > Bacillota > Bacilli > Caryophanales > Bacillaceae > Bacillus > Bacillus cereus group sp. BfR-BA-01356. The sequence continues at coordinate 19,053 of NZ_JAKUFX010000087.1, forward strand.
AATTAAGCGCCCTTTATAAGAAGGAAGCTTTGTGGCTTTCCTTGCCTTCCCTTGTTTACTTTCAAATGTTTTTGCAAACCACTGTTTCACCTTTTGAAACATATTCATCCCCCCTTCAATTTCGGTACTGGCGTAAAGATCGTTCGTAGCAATCATAAGCAAATGACGCCATGCCAACCGCTGTTGATTCATCTTTTATTTCATCTCTTGCATAATTGATAAAATTGTTGAGTTTCGTTTGACTGCCTGTGATATAGGGAAATCTAGCATGAACCACATACCGTTTGTCTTCATCCCTCCCCACTTCAAAGGACGCTCCATCTGTAGCCCGAAACGCCCTTACAAACTCTAAACCTTCCAATTCGTCCATCATGCACTCTCCTTTTCTCTTAAAACTGTAAGAAGCTTGTTTGCCTTTTCTTTAAACATCCACCCTTTGTCTATCCTTGCTTGTTGGAACATGTCATAACAGCTGATTTCACGTTCAATTTCTAACATTGCTTTTTCTTTTGTAAGCTCTATCCCATCGCACTTCCATTCCAATTCATCTGTATTTAATCCGATCTCTATTTCAATGATTTTTCCATCTTCCATAAGATAAAACTTCTGCATATATACATCTGTTTGAGATAAACAAATCTCATGTGTTTCCTCACAACCCATTCCCTCATAGATTTCCGTTAGAAATTGAACTTCAGTTTCTTCTAAACTTCCTCTTTCATAAGTGTTTTTATGTGTAAACATCGTTTATCTCCCCCTTATGATCGACTATCGGCCATCTTCCATATTCCTACTACCACCAGACAGAGAAGTAACACGCCTTCCCATCCTTGCGTAAAGTAAATTTCCACCACTTTACTTTTCACCGCTTCCCAGGCTTCTCGTGATCCTGGTACTCTTTCAAATAACCAATCTGAAAAGACAACTAACAGAAAAATACTGGCGCTTATTGATAAAATAAACCGAAACACATTCTTAGAACCTCACTTTCTCATTTGTATTTTGAATATTCAGATAAATATTCCCGAATGGGTCTTGCAATATATCTTGAAACAGTGTGATATAAACTGGAATTTCTGGACTGCTTACGCCTTTTAAGTAGCGAATCAATTCTTTTTCCCTACTTTCACTACCTGCAACAAATACCAGGCGCCATATCGGTATTTCATATCCCATACCAGCATGTGTCCGATAGTCTGCCTTTTTTCCTTCTTGCGTCATGAAATCGTTATAACGGATGATCTTTTTTTCTAATACTTCTTTTGATCCGTAAGAACGTTCCATTTCCATGAATACACCAATGTTTTTATCAATCGCTTCTTTTAATCCAATTACCGCAACCCCGTCTGGGCGTATGACGCGATTTTTTCCTTTTGCATATTGGAATGTAGCCCGCGGTTCGTTAATCCATTCCTTTAGTTCCAATCTTTCTTCTCTCTTCGATATTAATGTCATGGCACATTCAATCTTTGCTAACATTAAACCGTGATACACAAAGGATGCCGAACGTTGGGACCAACTACTTTTCCAATGTACACTCCCTCTTAATCCACAAACTGTTTCTACTCCCTTTGCCGCAAGCGTATATACGTTTTGCGGTCTTCCAGATTTACGAACCTGGTTTCTTGAAACAGGTATGGGAAGTAATTCATTTTTTAAATATTTTTCTTGTACCAAACGATTCAAACGGTAGTATACTGATTTTTTCTTATGGTTCGGATATACTTTTTCTGTTATATACTCCATATCAACATAGATGTGATTGTGTATATCCATGAGTAAGTTTTGGTCTTCTTCCAATAACAACATACTGCACATAGTCTCTACTCCTTTTCCCACATATCGAAAATGCTTTTTTCTCCTTTCATAACTGCCTCCATTTCATTCTCACTTTTTGATGGTTCAATGATCGGCGTTTCTTCTGGAAGTTCTATTTCTGATTCTTTTGTTTGTATTTCTGGCTGTTTCACTTCTTGTTTTTCTTCTTTCACTTTTACCGCTTCGGTATCTTGTTTTCGAAATGGGATAATTTGCGCTTGATGTGTGGGTTCAACTGGCTTTGTTTCGGAAACAGATTCTTTCACTTCTTCATTGGAAGGTGCTTTTTCTTCTAATTCATCTAGCCCCGATGTCACAACAGGTTCTTCTTTGGTTAAATTGACTTTTTCGGCTTGTTGATACTTGCCTTTTCCATATAGAAACTCATCAATTTCTTTGTCGATCTCTAATCCTGCTTTCCCATTTTGTCGCTCTAAAGAATGAATCTTTGCTCTGGTCCATTCATTTGATGCATGAATTTCTTTTTCGTTTTTGTAATTTGCCGCTTTTCCATTTGGTAGATAGCGGTCTAATGGTGGAACACGTATAGTACACCACACATTTTTTGCCTCACCTCTGATATAATCTTGTGTTTGTATGGCTACTACTAAGTTAGGAAGGTTTTGCAAATACTCTGTACGGAATTGTTTTTGCATAATGCCCTCTAACGTTTTCGCGGAATTATGACCTTGCCTACATACAAAGTAATTTCCGCCCGCCTCTGTTAACATGTCTGTTAGCTCTCTGTCTAACTGTCCCGAAACTTGCTGGGTAATCACCCATAATCCAAATCCATGCTTCCGATCCTTCGCAATAATTTTAGGAAGAACGGGTACTGGCACGTCATGGGCTTCATCTATTACGCCTAAATGTAGTTTTGAACCATGCGGCCGCTGTTGGGCGATACGGTGATATTGGTTACAAATGTAACCGACTGTAAGTAATGTATCTTCTTTTCCCATTCCTGCTAAATCGTAAAAGATAAGGTGTCCTTCATCCATCCACTTTCGAATTTCTAAGGAAAAGCCTGTTTGCCCGTACATACGCTTTAAATACAACGTATTACGGAAGATATCTAATCGGTTTAAAATCGCTTGTGTGCTGTCTTCTAACGCGCTTCCCACTTCATATTTCCAAAAGTGAGAGTAATATTTTTGTTCTGGTCCTTGTAAATTGGCGATTACTTTTGCTCGAAACAGTTCATCACTTATGAATAATGGGATACTTAAAATCGTATGAATTTGACTCTTATCACAAAGTAACGTCCCAATAATCGCCCTTAGTAATCGTTCTGTTTGTTGTGCTTGCCCTTGAATCATTAACTTAATCATTTCCATAATGGATTCAACCACTGTTTGGATATCTTCATTTGGAAAACGATGAAATAAATTCGAGGCTGGCGGATGATCTGTGTTTCGAAAACGGATAAAGTGAACCTTGCTCCAATCAACCTGTTTCCCATCCTTTTCCGCTTTTAAGAGTCGATTCATTGCTACATATGCCAAATCTTCTGTTGGATCAAATAGCGACAATCCACCCGCTTCATTCGGATTTTCTAGCCACTTATCAATAACACTTTGCATCAACCTCATGGCAATGGTACTTTTACCAGACCCAACTTTCCCCGTAATGTAGCCATGATTCTTGAAAAAGTCTTCTCGAATTTTTACTAATCGATCTTTGATATAGGGATGCATCACATGGCCAATTGAAATGCCTTCGGCCAATAAATCATTTGGTATCATGTTTTCTCCTTTATCTAGATACAAAATATTTCGCTCTGTCTTGCTGTTTTTATCACCCGTTACATTTGGAAGATGCAACAAGTTTAATAGCTCTGATCCCGTCCAAATCATTTTTCCGTATACGGGATGTGGTACAGCTGGCATACTGCGTCTAAAACGCCTGTATCTAAGTTCATTCACATCTGCCATAATACTTGCGACCATATGCCCTAAGTTCTTGATAACAGGTACACCAGGATAATAGTCACTTGCAAATGAAACAGATACTTGAAACGCCACTTCATTTTTTGCAAACCGCTTATTTAATGCGCGAATTTCTTCTTTTTCAAAGGCATCTAGCCCATGCTTTTTCTTCTTTCGAATGGCCTTTTCTGCTTTTCGAATCCCTTTTGTCAGCTGATATCCGTTATCTGGTGTAAAAGCAATATCAATCCATGTTTTTTCTTCCATTGCGCTTCCTAACATCGGTAATACATCACGTGTATAGCGTGCTAGTGATAACGTGGCATCTAGCCGCTTTCTCTTTAATACCATCCGTCCTCCTACCGCTTTTCTTGTTGGAAATGGCATTTCTTCCTTTGGGACGGTATAAATTTCACTGTGGGTATAGGCGCTTTGTATGGCTTGCACAACCTGTTTGATCTTATCTTCTGGACCACCTACATAAAAGCGGACACGCTCATTTTCTCCCTCTGGACGATACATCGTCATGCGGTACCAATCACGACCTTTTAACAGGCGTTCTAAAGGTTTTCGACCCGAACCATGTACATGCCGAATCATTTGCCCTAGCTTATCTGGTGTAACTTCATCATCTATGTGAGGGATGAATAATACATATCGATACCGCTTCTTTTCTAGATACAAATAGATGCCATGTAAGACAATTCGTATGACAATTCCCAACAGGATCAATAAGGCAATCCCGCGAAACACACCGACTGCAGTTGGCACCAGCTTCATTAATTCTGTAAGGATTCTTTCTTTGGAAAACCAGACAAATGCAACAGCTCCTATACCTAAAAGCATTTTCCAGTTCTTTTCTATGAAGTTTTCAATTTCTTTGTCGAGCTTGCTGTGCGCCACTTCTTCACTTCCTTTCTATCCTTGAAATGGCCTTATGCAAGGGCTACTAGTTTTTCACGATGCTTTTGTGTTCGTTCTTCTGCGGCTAATTGAATCAAGATTTGAGGTTGCATGATTCCGTTTTGAGGTTGATTAATTTGATCTAAGAGTGTTTTATAGTTGAAGAGTTCTTGCTTCACTTGTTCAATATCTAATTCACCATTTACCGTTACTTGTTCTTTCCAGAACGTTTCCCAGCATTCTTGACGATTTTGATACGCTTGTTTTCCCATCCTGTTTCCTCCTTTTAAGTGGGGAGGATATTCAGTGAAAGAATGTCCTCCCATGAATATTATGATTTACGCGCTTTTTTGTAAGGGTCTAGCGTGACTAAGAGAGAAGAGAAAATCATGCTTTTTCCCATTCTTCCCACCCATTCTTCTGTATGCTTATTTGTTGAAGGTGTATGTGTTGTATGAGGAACTCGACCGATATAAAAACCGCGTTTACTTCGCATATGCTTAATTGGTTTCATAAGAAATCCTCCTGTATTGTTTTATCTTTCTATATCGCTAAATAGAAATATTCTGTACATCTAAGAGGTTTCATTCATTATGAAGCTACTAAATCTAATTCTTCTAAATCTGTAGAAAGGATCGTAATTTCTTGTTGGTGCTCTTTGAACAGAACATGTTGGATATTTTTTCGCAACTGAAACCCATCTTCCACCAATGCGAGTAAATATGATTTCGTATATTTCCTATCATTGATTTGATAATGTACATCAAATATGCACATGATCCCGCCCTCCCTTATCAGTTGAGAGTGTTTTATACTTCTTGATTCTTACGTTTTCTAAATGCGTAAACAGCTAGGATGCTACCAAGAACGACAAATGTAGCACCAATCCATTTCCAATATGGATTTTCAGCCTTGCCGCCTGTTGTTGGTAAATGGCTTTCTACTTTCTTAGGTTGTTCTTTCATCGGTTGTGGTTGTTTTACAATGTGTTGTGGTTTCTCTGGTGTTGGTACAGGTTTTTCAATGACCTGTGGTGTTTGTGGCTTCTCTGGTTTTGGTTGTTCTGGCTGTGGTTGTTCTGGTTGTGGCGTTTCTGGTGTTGGTGGAACTTCTTTTTTCTGATCTGCTACAACATGTTTGATAATCGCACCATCTGTTTTAATTTCAAAAGAGAATGTTTCTTCATTGATTAAATATCCCTCTGGTGCGAATGTCTCTTTATATGTGTATTTACCAGCTGGTAATTTCTCAAACTTTGCAATGCCTTGTTCGTTTGTTTTTCCTTTTACAACTTCCTGGCCTTGCTCGTTATAGATCGTAAACTCTGCACCTGGTA
>NZ_JAKUFX010000088.1:0-24830 GCF_022663635.1 Bacillus cereus group sp. BfR-BA-01356
ACGTACGGTGTGGGGCGGGGGAAAAGGTGGAGATTACTTCAAAGTCTTACCTATCGCACCCGAAATGGGTAGTGGCTACCTCAATCCTTACGGATTGAGATGCCACACATACTTGTTTGATAAATCTAAACAAGAAGATTTTGAGAATGTTCATTATGAGATAGATACCGCACCACATAAAGACGATGAAAAAGGCTTTTTCTCAAAGGCTTGGGGCTATGTGTTCGGTGATGATTCTGTGGGGAAAGATATACAGCGGAAAATTAATGGAGTTGGTCAATGGATAGTTTCATTAATGTTCCAGTTTGGGGTTTGGTTGACAAAAATATTGTTATTTATAGTAGAACAATCCTTCAGTTTAGATATTATCGATGTCGTTGCAGATAAGTTAGGTAAAGCAATGCAAAATATAGCGGGGATTGGAAGTAAACCGGAATTTGAAAGTGAAGGTTTATTCCCGTCGATTATTAAAATGACATGTATTTTATCTGTTATATATTTTATTTATCTGTTTTTTGTAAAAAGACAAATGACAAAGGGGATAAGTGAATTATTTAAGGTAGTGTGTGTTATTGCAGGGATATTGGTTTACATCGCAAATGCACCAGTGATTCTGAAAGGAATGAATACAATTAGTTCTGAAATTAGTCTTCAAGTTTTAAGTAAGACAACCGGAACGATTCATGGGAATCCAGGGCAAACAAAAAGTCGGGCTATAGCGAATGTAAAAGCACAAATGTGGGAATTGATGGTGGAACGTCCTTATTTGTACTTACAATATGGTCAAGATTCACTAGATACTATTGGTGTAGAGAGGGTAAATAAACTAATCAATACACCACCTGGGGAAGATAGGGTTAAGTTAGTAACAGAAGATGTTAAAGAACATAAGAATTTTATGATGACAAATGAGTCGGTAGGGGAGCGATTGATATTTACATTTATGTACTACATTGTAAATACTTTTGCAGGAGCTCCAACAGCAGTTATATGCTTGCTGATAGTAGCGTGCCAATTGTTGTTTATGGTAATGAGTATTATTGGACCAATAGCGATGGCTTTTGCGTTACTACCGAAAAATAGGCGCGTTTTAATTAGTTGGGCTGAACAATGGGTTAAACCGTTAGCCGCAAAAATTTTCTTGTCACTCATTGTGATTATTCTATTTTCAATTGCTGGGCTGTTATATGACCTTCCGGAAGCGGGAACATCTGGCTATTTAATGACGATGATCCTTCAGATTCTGGTATTTGTCCTTTGTTATATCTTTAGAGATAACATCAAAGCGGCGTTCCGTAAATCGAAGGTTGCGTATAATTCATTTACGGATTTAGAGTATATGGCTGGCAAAACAAAGGATGGATTTAATCGAACAATGGATGGTATTAATGCAGGTGTAGGAAGAGCAAAAGATATGTTTGGAGATTCTGATCCAAATTATATGGGGGATGATCCTTCTGAACATACAGCTGATGAAAGCGGAACAAAACAAGCTACCCTGGATGAAGAGAAAGTTTCAGGAGAAAGTGAAGAAGAAAAAACAAAATATGCAAGTATTGGTGAAGAAGACGAACAAACAGGACAACATCAGGATGAAGAAAATCAAGATGAGGAAGAACAAGAAAGAGCTACAATTGATGAAGCTGAAGATGAAGTGGTTGTAAATACAGAGCAGGAAGAGACAGAAGAGTATCAAGAAGATCAAGAAGGAGAAAATCCGGATAACCTTGCATCGTTAGAAGGAGTTGAAGAAGAAAATCCGGAGTTATCTGAAGTAGAAGATGCGAAGCAGCCTGAACAGGATGATCCTTCTCAGTACGAAAACCAAGAAGGAGAAGGGAACGATGGAGAACTTTCAGAAATTAGAGAGGAAGGAGAAGATGAAAACCAAAATGATTCAGAATTATCGGATGCAGATGCTCAAGAGCAAGTTGAGCAGGATGACCCTTCTGAATATGAAACAGAAAATCAAGAAGAAAATAACGAGGAATTGGCAACGATCAATGAAAATGATGGTGAAGAAAAAAATCCGGAGTTGTCCGATGTAGAAGATATAGAGCAGCCTGAACAGGATGATCCTTCTCAGTACGAAAACCAAGAAGGAGAAGAGAATGCCGAAGAACTTTCAGAAATTAGAGAGGAAGGAGAAGGTGAAAACCAAAATGATTCGGAATTGTCCGATGTAGAAGAAATAAAGCAGCCTGAGCAAGATGATCCTTCCGATTACGAAACAGAACAAGATGGAGGGAACGGTGAAGTTTTAGTAACGACTGAAGAAACTGAAGTGGATTCAGCACAAAATAATGAAGCGTTATCCGATGTAGAAACACCCGAACAAGTAGAACAAGATGATTCCTCTAATTACGAAACTGGACATGAAGAAGGAAATGCAATGGAGTTAGCGACGACAGAAGAAAGTACTACAGACTCGCAAAAAGAGAATCTAGAAGTATCCGATGTAGAAACACCCGAACAGGTAGAACAAGATGATTCCTCTAATTACGAAACTGGACATGAAGAAGGAAATGCAATGGAGTTAGCGACGACAGAAGAAAGTACTACAGACTCGCAAAAAGAGAATCTAGAAGTATCCGATGTAGAAACACCCGAACAGGTAGAACAAGATGATTCCTCTAATTACGAAGCTGGAAATGGAGAAGGAAATGCAATGGGGTTAGCGACGACGGAGGAAAATACTATAGACTCGCAAAAAGAGAAGATGGAAATATCAGGTGTAGAAACACCAGGACACCAAGAGCAAGATAACGTTTCGGAATATGAAACTGAAAATAGTGAAGGAGCCTCAAATCAAATTGCCAGTGTTGGACAGCTGAACTCTTCAGAAGGAACTTCAAATTCAACTGGAAAATCTGGTGAGATTGTACCACCATTGGATGAAAAACAAGGGGTAATTAATCCATCTGGTATAGATCAGGAAAGTGGGAGTGAAAATGAATTTATATTAAATGAAACGAATGGAAAGGAATTGACTTCAACAAAAGGGTTGGAGGCAAAAAGTTCGACGAAAACGGAAGGTTTTAATTTAGAGGGAGGTCCAATTGGAAATGGTTCGACAAAAGTATCGTCAGTTGGTGAATTTAATATAGCGGAGCCTGGTGAAATGGGTGTAAATAATGAATCGATGAACGTTAATGATATCCAAGGTGCATCCGTCGAATCTTCGGGAGACTTGACGATGACAAGCCCGGATTCGCTAGAATCTTCCGGTTCGATCCCTGGACAAACTATGAATGGAAGTAGTTTAGGAGAACAAGGGATAAAAGGTCAAACTATGAATGGAAGTAGTTTAGGAGAACAAGGGATAAAAGGTCAAACTATGAATGGAAGTAGTTTAGGAGAACAAGGGATAAAAGGTCAAACTATGAATGGAAATAGTTTAGGAGAACAAGAGGTAAAAGGTCAATCTTTTGAAGGGAGCCAAGTCTTGCAAAGACAAGGGGCTTCGCAAGAGATTGGGGGAGCGATGGAAGCGAAGCCGTCAGAACATGTAGAGTCTTCGCAAGCCGATAAAATAAATAGAACAAATGAAACAACACATATAGAATCCGCACAAGCAGAAGTAGCAGCATCGCAAGAAGTTATGATAGATGCGACACAACAAAAGGTAGAGTTAGAAACCTTAGCTGAAGAAAATGAAATAAAAATAGAAACAGAAACAATATAAAAATATATATTTAGTTACAATGCCTCGCTAGTTTATAGCGGGGCATTTTTTTGTAAGGGAGGTACATGAAGCGTGGATTTAGAGCACGAGGATATAGAGGGAAAAGAAGCCAAAAAGAAAGCGAAAATAAGTAAAGTCCGTAAACTATGGATGGTTAGTGGTTGTTTGTTTAGTAGTGTTTCTCTAATTGTAATTTTCTTTGTTTTAATAGGGATCGTCTTATTTATGCTTTTAGGTGATGAAAAAAAAGAACCAGTAAGTGGTGGGGGCGGGTTAATAGGTAATACAATTTGCCGCCCAGGGGACAAACAATTGACCGCAGCGGATTTAGACCCACACTTGAAGGGTGTGTTTACATCTAAGGGGCAAGCTTTTATTGATGCAGGTACACAAAATAATATTGATCCAGTCTTATTAACCGCTATAGCGATGCTAGAAACAGGTAACGGTACAAGTAATGCTGTGAAAAAATATAACAATCCAGGTGGATTAATGAACCCCGCAAGTACTAATATGACAGGTTTTATTCAGTTTGCGACATTAGAAGAAGGTATTAACGGCATGGCCCGTAACTTATATAAAAATTATATCGGAATGGGAATTACAACAATTGAAGCAATTGGTGCTAAGTATGCACCGCCGGGCGCGGCAAATGATCCGCACGGTACAAATGGTTTATGGCCAGCTTTAGTTACAAAGTTTGCTCAGCAGTTAGGCGGACTTACATTTAACTGTACACCAGCAGATAGCGGAGGTGTTGGGAATGTGGGTGATCCTAGCTCGTATGGATTTGTTTTACCGATTCCAGGAAGTCCACTTGTAACCAGCCCATATGGTCCACGTTGGGGAACGATCCATAAGGGGACTGATTATGCATGTACGAGAGGACAGACAGCGATTGGCGCGGCCAAGGCTGGACGAGTAGGATTTGCAGCATTTGGAGCAGGTGGAAGTGGATTTGGAGGGTATGGGAATGCAGTAGTCTTAGAGCATGAAGGTGGTTTGTGGACGTTGTATGGCCATATGGACGCGCTTTCGGTGCAACAAGGGCAAATGGTCCAAGCAGGTCAACAACTTGGTGTTTGCGGGGCGACAGGGCAAGTAACAGGACCTCATTTACACTTTGAAATCAAAACATCATTTACATTCGGACAGGTTGATCCCGCACCGTATATGCCGAAATAAGGAGGAAATCAAATGAAACAAATATTACAAATTGGCGCAATTATCGCGTTGGGTATTACAAGTTTGACGCTATGGAGTAGTAATTCTGATCTAAAGGGTGAAGCTAAACAACAGAAGACAAAACTTACAGCTGAAATAAAAGAATTGAAGAATGAAAATAGAGAATTAGAAGAGCGTTTACAGGTTTTAAAAGAAAATACGCAAGAAAAAGGTCAGATAGTGGCCAAAAATTTTGTAGAAACTTTAATGACGTATGACAGTAATGATAAGGAGAAAAAAGGGCTTGAAGCGTTACGGAAATTAGTTAAGGGAGAAGCGGAAAATAAATTGTTTAATGCTGGTGAAGATTCACATAAGCAAATTGATGATGCAGCCATTCATTACATGACAAAAGCGAATGTAAAAGATATGTACTATACACGTTCAGCTGAAGACAAAGCGGATGTTACTGTCAATTATGAATATGTAATTTCAATTGAGGGAGAGAAGAAAAAAGAGAATCATAGCATGAAATTAAGCTTGGTACTAGAAAATGAAAATTGGTTTGTAGAAAACTATGATTTCAAAATAGAGAATGGAACAGAAGGGCCGTAAAAGTACGGAATTAGGAAAGGGTTTTAAAATGAAAAAATTTAATTTGGCATATAAAGAGGTTCGAGTATTTGAAGTGACTGTTGAAGCGGGAACGGTTGAAGAGGCAATAAAAAAGTTTAATAGAATGTCCCATCAAGATAGGGAGAGAGTGAATCGAAACATTACAGTTCAGGAAAGAGAGCAGGAAAATGAAAGCTTTAAATAATAACTATAAAGTTTTGCTTTGTATCATATTAGGTATTGTTTTTAATGTATGGGCTTATGAAAGGCCTTTAATTGAAGCAATTTTTGCTCTAGCATACTTAATGCTTTTTCTATTTATATTATTTGCAACATGCTATTTCATGGCATGGAGTAAGGTTAGAAATTTGAAATCAGATCATTGAATAATTGAGTGGATTTTATATAAGGGCTTTAAGCGGATATAACCGAAATATGAAGGAGGAAGAAGAAATGAATGAAAATATGACTAGTAACTTGTTAGAGGTTGAGGAAAAATTAATGAGGCAAAGTAGGAAGTGGGGCATGGATATGGAATTAATACGGAAACAAGCAATTGAAGAGAACAATAAAATAATTAAAGAACTAGAAGGATATGAGACTTCAAATAAACAAGTTGCTTTAGAACTGACAGTACGAATTATTGATTTAAAGCAACAAAATGAAATGCTTAAAGAGCCACTGGAGCCAGTTAATCAAGAAGTACAAGAATGTTGGGAAAGCTTTTGGAGGGAAATTCTTGTGAAAAATGGCCAGTTAGATATTGGCCAGGTAAAAAAAGAACTGTTTGATTATAAATATGTAAGGGAACAAGCTAGTTTGGTGTATTCAGAGTTGTCGGGGTTAAGTAAAGTGTTCTATCCGGCAAAAAGTGTAATAAGTAGAGCGCATGAAAAACAAGCTGAGGTGGAAGAAGATATGTATTTGGATGATATAAGGGCGATGGCTGATAAAAGTGGTAGGGTCAAATTGAGTGATCTAGAACAATACTTTAAAAAATGAAGTGAGGGAAAGGATATGCCAATGAAAATATTCAATGTCAAAAATGGCTCATATACTGAACAGCAAATTAGAAAATTAATCGATGAAGGAGTAGTAAGATTACCTTTATTCGAAAAAGAAATGGGACTTTTGGATTTCTGTTTGGATCTGGAAGTCATTGAAAATCCCGAATTTGAAAGTTATATTCTCATGATTTCTGGTTATGCAGAGCATTTAAATCGATATGTAAATGATGACCTTGAAGAAATCACACAAAAACAATTAAATGCAACTTTATTAAAAGGAAAAATAGTCAATTTTGCAGGAACGCATGAGCTTATAGAAGATGCAGGGTATCAGTTGGAAATAAGAAAAGGTGATTATTGTGAGGTTGTACTTAATTCAATAAAATAAAAACAAGGACCCTTACTTAAGTAAGGGTCCTTGTTTTTATTTTATTGAATAATAGCAGTTAGTATTCATCCATATCTAAATATAAAAGAGGTTACTCGCCTTGTCTTCGTTACACTATTATAATCTTTTTTATTTTAATTTTTATATCATAATCTTATTTCCGGTATGATCTAAATATAGAATGGATATGTTCTTCAATTTGAATTATAAACAGAGTGAAGGCGTTAAAAAGAAGAGGTGCTTCATACAGAAAAGAAAACCACTTTTATATTATGAAAAAAGATTTAATCTTATGTTAGACCCGATTATTTGATGGTTGTAATATAAGATTTTTTATATATATTGACCTTGTAATGCTTTGTGGGAAATAGTAAAATATTAAAGAACAAACGTTCTGAATAGGTGGTGAATCAATGAAAAACGAGGGCATTTACATAGTGAATCCAAATGGTGAACAAACATTTCTTTCTCCGCCATCTTCCGGTTATGGGGAAATTCAAATACTATATTGCAACTCAATCCCTGTTTCTACAAAAGAAATAAGGACAATGAGGCTGACCGAAACGAAAAAATCGAAGGTCACGAACTAAGCCATTAGGCTTGGTTTGTGACCTTTTTTGTTTGTTCACAAATTGAATAATTGCCGAAACGGAAAAACCGAAGGCTATGAACCAGGTAAGTGCACTGGAGTCATAGTCTTTTTGTTTGTTTAAAAGTGAATTGATTATAAAAGAGAGGTGTTTTTTATGGCATTAACATTTTTAGATTTATTTTCCGGAGTGGGAGGGTTCCGTTTTGGGATGGAACAAGCAGGGCATAAATGTCTAGGATACGTAGAGATTGATTCGCACGCGAGAAAATCGTATGAAGCAATTCATCAAACTGAAGGAGAGTGGAGCGCGCATGACATCACAAAAGTTAATAACAAAGAATTACGAAAGTTCAGAGGGAAAATTGACGTTATTTGTGGGGGATTCCCTTGCCAAGCGTTTAGCATCGCAGGGAAACAGCTGGGATTTGAAGATGCTAGAGGAACTTTGTTCTTTGAAATTGCTAGATTCGCCAAAGAAATCCAACCACGTTTTCTATTCCTTGAAAACGTCCGAAATTTACTATCGCACGACCAAGGGAAAACATTCGCTACAATCCTTTCCACGTTGGATGAATTGGGGTACGATGTCGAATGGCAATTGCTTAACAGCAAGGATATTGGAGAACGACCAGTGCCACAAAGTAGATTACGAGTCTTTATTGTTGGACATCTTAGAGGAACACGTACCAGAAAAGTATTTCCTATCGGATACGATCGTTCAACGACTCGTATACAACGATTAGGTAATGTAAATCCTAGTGGAAGAGGAATGAGTCGTGTGGTATATGATCCAAAAGGATTAGCGCCGACATTGACACAAAGTGATCATAAAGCACCTAAATTAATACAAGTACAAAAACGTAAGGTGCAGGCGGTTTTAACACCGGATCGTGTGAAAAAACGTCAAAACGGTAGGAGAATTAAAGAAATTGGTGAGCCGATGTATACCATAACGGCACAAGATAGACACGGGGTGGTGATTTGGAATGGAAAGACGATTGCAAAGAAAGATGTTTGTAAGAATTAAGGAAGCATCCAAAAAGGGATATTCGATAGCGGAACCAGGAGATATCGTAAACATTTCACATTTAGGTAGTACAACGAAACGGGCAAGAGTAAAGAAAGGAGTGGCACATACATTGGTTACAAGTTGCCATCATGGGTTGGTAGAAAAGGATTTACGGATCAGACGGCTTACGCCGAAAGAATGCTGGGCGTTACAGGGGTTTCCTACTTGGGCATACGAAAAAGCCAGGGAAGTTAATAGTGATACGCAGCTGTATCGACAAGCCGGAAATTCGGTTAGTATTCCCGTAATCTATGAGATTGCTAAACGCTTAAAATGACATAGAATCCCAAATTTGCTATGATTTTAATATATATATAAATAGCAAACTTGGAGGTGTTTGGATGGGGAGAAGTAAGTCAATGAGAGATGCATATTATAGAAGTTATGCAAATCCACGTAATAGAACAGAAGTAAATTGTCATGATGTTACAAAGGATATGAAAAATAATGGTTCTTTTTACTGTATGGAGTGTGATACACAAGTGGTTCATGCAGGGGGAGAAAGCCCTTATTATAGATTACCTTCAAAAGATGCGGAGCATGATATAGACTGTGATAATTATCTTCCGGTTGATGATACGTCAGAGCGAATTAGAAAGTTAGGAAAAAAACTAAAAGTTCAATTGAAACCACCTTCTTTTCACGATCAAGAAAAAAGAAGTAATGATAAAGCTGGTATAAAAGATAAAAAAGTGCCATCTAAAATTGTAAACCCTGTTAAATCAGGTCCGGTAAAAACGATAGAAGATGCCAACAAAACAAAAACAGTTACCCTGAACAGTGCAGCAGATTTACTTTATCATACTTCTTTTGATCGTCCTGAAGAGCATCGGAAAAATGTAATAAGAGAGTTACTTCAAAATAAACAATTTTATTATCGTGGTACATATGATGCGCTACAGAAAGATTTTGAAGAAAAAATAGTAAGTTCCATAGTTTTCATTAAAGGGCGTTTACATAAAAAACAATTTTTTACATTTGATAAATATGGGTATTTTGATATACAAGATCATTACAAGGATTATGGATCAATAGAGTTAAGAGTAGATTTAAACGGTGTCCCAGAATTGGAAAAACGTTTTAAAAAATTGACTTGGTTTATTAGAAGTGGGAAACAGTCTACAGAATTAGTTGGAGTAATGGGGAAAATTATTGGAGTTGAAGCGAAGGAAGATAAAACCTTTATACATATTAGGTGTTATGACATTGATGTAGAGCCTAAAGATTAAGAATTACATTTTCTATTTTTATATTTAGAACTATGATAAAATGTAATACAACTGAATAACGTGGGCGGGAGGTTGCTGTTCCTTTTTCTCTAATTTTAGAGAGGAAGGAGGTGACCGCATGGATTCTTTACTTACCTTATTACATGATGCTGTAAAAGTATTTCTTACAGTTTTTGCGACAGCTTGTGCAAATGAGTTAGCAAAGAAATTAAGTAATAAAAAAAATAAAAGAACCGCCCCAGCCGGCAAGCGAAAGGGCAGTTCGAAACGAAAATAAACGTTAGCAACCGTCCCGCCTTGCGGTAATCAGTTACTAGAAGAGATGTTGACAGCATCTCTTCTTTTAATATACGCAAAAAATAATGGTATAACTCTTTTAGTTACTAAAATTATAACAAATGTTTTTCTAAATGCAAAGTGTGAGAAAGATTGATGTTTTCCAATTGTAACAATTGGAAATGATTTGTTATATTTTGTAATCCGGTTGTTTTTATTTTGTTATGGGATTGTCATTTATGTATAGTATAAATTTAATTAGCAGGATAACTATATATAAGGGTAGGTGAATAGAATGCGAAGTGTGGATTTTAAAGGTTTTAGTCAGTATGATCAGCGCGAACTTTTTGAAGTGAGATTTGATACTATACGTGAAGCAGCGACATTTGAGGGTAACTTCAATATTAACCGTGGTAATCATAGGTTCTCTGTAGAAGCAAATCGGGATAAGTATAATGAATGTCTTGTTAAAGTGGTCTTCTCGTCTGATATGAGTAAAGAAAAAGTTGAAATAGGAATCAGAAATACGCTTTCCATGATGTAAAGGGGTTTCTCCTGCTGCTGCTTTAAATAAGAGAAATCGGTTTATAGGAGGCGTCGAGCCACCTATAAACCGATTGTTTGTATGCTACGCATACAAACAATAAGAGCTTGTACACATATCATTTCTCTAACGAAATGATATATGTTACAAGCTCTTTTCTTTATTTAGAAAAGGCTTGCGCACTTTTCTAAATGGCTTACCTAATTCCGTTGGAATTTTTGAACGGTAAGCATTAAGGGACAGTGGAGTCCGTCCTTCCTTTGTTCTCCTTATTATAATTTTTGTTCATAAGAGGTGGTAAATGGTCTGCAAAAAGAAAAGGGAATCTAATAAAGCTAAGTAGGTTAAGTCGTTGTAAACTCGCAAACTACACTCGTAACAACGTCTAAATCATTGAGCTTTATAAGATTCCCTAATCTTTTTTTGATACGTTGTACGCTTCACTTTGTTCGCGCCTTGACCACTCTTTTCACAAAAATTGTTTTCATTCCGAACAATGAAAGGAGCTGTTATAAGCTATGGAAACAACATATGAAATCGTAAAAATTAGACAAGTAAGAGAAGAGGTGGATATTCCAAGAAAGAAGATTACAGGACCAGATACAGCCGCAGAAATTGCTACATATTTTATTGGTGATGATGACCGTGAAATTTTCCTTGTAATGTGCTTGAATACACAAAATGAAGTGGTTGCAGTACATCGTTGTCACGTGGGTTCATTAAATTCTAGTGTCGTGCATCCCCGCGATGTCTTCAAAAGTGCTATTTTAAATAATAGTTTTTCAATCGTGGTAGCACATCAACACCCTTCAGGGATGGTTCTTCCCTCTGATGCAGACAAGGATGTATCAAAACGCTTGTATGATGCAGGTAAGCTGATAGGTATCGAGGTGTTAGACAGTCTAATTGTAAACGATGCAGGGCGATTCTACTCTCTGAGAGAGAAGGGATATCTACGATAAAGAGAAGAAGAGAAGTTAATCTTCTCTTCTTCTCTTTTTTTTCATCGGAATGCTCATTTAACAGGCATCGAGCCTGTTAAATGAGTTCATTCTATCGCAAGCGATAGAATGAAAAAAGGAAAAGCTTATAAAAGCGTTTCGCTTTTCCTTTTTTAAAGAATGCAATTCCCAAAGGGCATCGAGCCCTTTGGGAATTGATTGTTTATATACTTCGTATACAAACAATACGCCTGTAGCGTCATTATATTTCTCTTGCGAAATGTAATGTACTCACAGGCTTTTTAATGTTCTTTTCAAAGGGCTTACGCACCTTTGAAAAGAAGTGTCAACGGAATCCCTCACGGGATTCTTTTCGTTGCCACGGTTGCAAAAACAACAATTGTTATACATTATAACAATTGTTGTTGTAATGTATAACAATACGTGATATATTTGTTATACGTTATAACAAAGGAGAGGTTTTTATGTCTAAAACAATAGGTTTGCTTCTTAATTCTTATCCTTGGTTAGAGGATAAACTAAATGCTTATGAGAATGTTTTTACGCACGATGAAGCCCTTCGGTCTTTAGAAACAGAAGAAGAACGCACTTTTTTAAAATTGATTTGGTTTTTTGAAAACCCAAAAGAAAATAGTTTCGATATAAATTTGTTATATCAAAATTTAGTTGGGGAAAGATTGGCGTTTGCATTAGATTTAATAGCTAGTTATTTTCGGAATGATACGTACTTACTTCAAGGGACAGGTCATAATTTGATTTTGTCTAGTACGGAGTATGTTAATCAAAGTGAATTTGCAAGAGAATTGATAAATGCAGGTTTGGACTATACACAAGCTAAAGTAGCCACGTATAGAAAGAGAGGGAAATTTGCTGAAGAAGATGTTGTTATATCGGGTGTTCCGTATTGGTCTAGAGCAACAGTAGAAAATTACATTGAGTATTTAAAATTGTATAGAGATAGCGAGTATAAGCCATATGCGGATTATACAATTGAAAAAACACCAGTGTATAAAGGTGAAAAAGAAAAGTCCTCTATAGAGTATAAAGTGAATCCTAGTAATAGTTTCACGATAGATGCTCCTGTGGAGTATGAAGTGGATAAAAAGAAAAAGGAACAGTGATGTATATTGAATTCATTATGAGATAGGAGGAAAACGGATGTATAAGTTAATTGTGATTTATAACTCTCCAAAGCTGGATAGGGATGTAACAGAAGAATTTACTTTTGCTTCAAAAGAAAAGTTTAATGAAGCTTATAAGGACATTGCAATTGCAAATCATGAGCTAGGTGTTGAACATGTGAAATATGATTTTGAAATTGCAGGAGTGAATCTTTAGGGGTTCGGTAAGGTGAAAATGATTAGACTCAACATTAGATTAGGAGAAGAGCATGAAAAAGAAAAGTTTACTTAGTGGTATATTGGTGGTACTTGTTGCCGTTGCGGGATATTTCTTTGGAGATTTAGATTTAAATAGTGTAAATACAGCTGAAAAAGGAGAAGTGAAAGAAGTATTACATTTCCCTTCTGATAGGTTTCCAGAGACAGCAGCACATATAAAAGGAGCAATTGCTAAAGGGAAAACAGATATTTGTACTATAGATCGTAACGGTGCTTCAGAAAGAAGGAAACAGTCTTTAGCAAATGTACCAACGAAAAAAGGATATGACCGCGATGAATATCCAATGGCGATGTGTGCTGAAGGTGGAACAGGTGCGAGTGTTAAATACATAACGCCTTCAGATAATCGAGGGGCAGGTTCTTATGTGGGTAGTAAAGTTAGTAAATTACCAGACGGAGCAAAATTTAAAATTGTTGTAGAATAAAAGAATATAAACAAAAGAGATAGCTAATTAATTATAGCTATCTCTTTTGTAAGGAAATGGATTATAAACCTAAAAATTGACGAAGCAATTCAAATATGAAATCTAAGTGATCATGAAGCGCTTCTTCTACGAAAAATTTGAATACGTGTTTTACTGCTAGTTTTAATAGGATTCCCCCAAATTTAGATAGGGCTTTTTTAATAAAGTGTTTTTGTGAAGCTTTGTCCCCTTTTTTGTTATGATTTTTCGTTTTTTTAATTTTGTTCTTTAAATTCATAATTATCCTCCTGTGAGTTTTTTGTTTCACTGTGTTTATTCAATTTCAGGTCATCGTCAATTTCAGGTGTCATGAAAATTTCTAGTTCGATAGACATAGTGAATATCGACAGCGATTTCTATATATCTCTGAAGCGGCAGGAGGTAAAAATCATTAAGTCTCTTTTGCTAGTCTAGTTGGAGGGTTGTCTAGTTTAGTTAGAAATTAAGCAGTCTAGTTGGGGGATTGTCCAGTTTGGTTGAAAATTAAGTAGTCTAGTTGAGGGATTAAGAGGTTTGCTATTTTACACACGAAAAAAGCCCACGCTAAGAGTTAGCGTGGGCTTTTATGTAAGTTAATTAAATTTAAATCTATTATGTACAAGTTCTTATTTGTTTAAAAAGAACTCGTATTCTTTTTCTTCATCAAGTTTTATGTCAGTGTGTCTTCATTTTAAAAGTGAATTTCTTTCTTTTTCAATTCTTTCATATTCATATTCTAATGTGGTTTCAATTAAAGTTTCATGTTTTCTTTCTAAATATTGATTATAATCTTCTTGATCCCACTCATAAGATGGATCTTGTAAATGGATAGCAGCCATTGCTTTGTAATGATTAAACATTTTCTCTAAGAATGAAATAGTTTCGTCCCTTTCGATATAACATGCAAGTGGAACCTCATTCCAAATGATTTTCACACCATCTGTAGTAATGAAAAATAATTCTCCCTGTCCTAAAGGGAATTTAAACGTGTTCTCTTCTTTGTTGAATCCATTCATTTCTTCAATTGTAACTATAGTATCTTTTTGTATAGATTCATATTCTTCATGTAAGTATAATTTCATACCTGGTTTATAGTCGCTAAAATTCACTCCAATAAGGAAAGGTTGTTTCATAGTGTTACCTCCTAAATGTTTATACTTATTATCATACAATTAAAATATCGAAAATTCTCTCTATATTTATTTCATTTAAAAATAATCTATTGGCTTACTTGAAAGTTTTATAATTTTAAAAACCATGTTCATAACTTAAAAGTTTTGAATATGTTATCGAGATGTGATAAAATCAGTGTATTGACCTACATCAAAACTTATGGTCAAAACTGAACGTAGAATAGGTGATTTTTTGGTTAAATATGGATACGCTAGAGTCAGTACGTTAAACCAGGATTTGGAATCTCAAATTCAAATGTTAGAAAAAGAAGAATGTAAGAAAATTTACTCTGAAAAATTTACAGGTACAAAATTTGATCGGCCAAAATTCCAGGAACTACTTTCTGTTCTAGAAAAAGGAGACTCACTTGTTGTAACAAAATTAGATCGTTTTGCACGTTCGACTGAACATGCAATTCAAACAATTAAAATGTTATTCGATAAAGGGGTTAAAGTTCACATACTAAACATGGGAATAGTTGAAGATACACCAACCGGTAGGTTGATGTTTAACATCATGAGTGCATTTGCTGAATTTGAAAGAGATATGATTGTAGAACGTACACAAGAAGGAAAAGCAATTGCTAAGTTGAATCCTAATTTTAGAGAGGGACGACCAAAGAAATATAATAAAGAACAAATGGAACACGCTCTTAATTTATTAAAAACAGAATCTTATAGAAAAGTAGAGAGGATAACAGGAATTAGTGTAAGCACCTTGCAACGGGCTAAAAGACAAAAAGGAAAAGGGAAATGATGAGGGGATAGGTAGATATATGAAGAAAATAAAATTTGATACATTGATATTTCCAGTAGGTTTTATTCTTTCAGTTATGTATAGTCTTTGGGCATCCGGAAGACCAGGAGAAGAAGTTATAAGTGAGTTGAAAATGGTGTTGTGGTGGATTGGTTTTGTATTAGTGATAGCAGGGACAATGTGTATAGGGATTATGATCTTAGGGGAGATTCAAAAAAGGAGTTCTAAAGGATAAAGTAAAATCTATAAAAGTAAAGGGGGTAGGGGAATGTGTTTATGATGTTTAGGGCGTGTCAGGCTATTAATACACGTTATCTCGTTAAAACATATATGTGGGGGATTTTGATTTATTTGTTTTTTAGGTGGGTAATTCCTCCTTATGAAACAGGTATGATTACTTTAATGACGATTAATTTGATTTTCTTTCTTTTTACCAGGATATTTGCACATGAAGTAAAAACTTTCTTTTTTTCAGACACAGTATTTATGATGACAGATAAGGCATGGTTTATTTACTTGTTCTTGAAAGGTGCAGTGTTGGGGTGGTTTTTTGTAATGACACCAATATTTGGTCCGATAGGGTTTATGATTGTGTTATTACGTTTTTGGAAATTGGAAAGAGCGAAGAAAAAAATACATGCAGCAACGAAAACAAAGTTTTGCTAAGTTATAAAAAATCGCTTCAGTTGAAGTGATTTTTTATAAGGCTTTACTTACTTTGAAAGGTATTATCTTTTGAAGAATGATATTAAATATTGGGGAATATATAGATTTTATAAAAAATGAGTCGCCGAGATTACGATTTTAAGGCGATTATCTTTTCTTTTGTGTACAATCCATCATTTAATTGATTAAAATACACGTTAGCTCTATAATAATTTATCTGAATTATCTGTAAAATTTATTTCAAGTTTATGAAGATAACAAAGGTTAATGCTGTGTGGTAGTATGGGAGGGGAAAGATATAGATAAATTTGGAAAAGGGGGATGCGGATTGGATGTTCAAACTACTGTAAATAATAAAGTAACTGAACTGTTAAATGCCTGGTATATTGAGATTCGAAATAGAAACGTTGCGAATGCGTATAAATTAAAAAAAGAAATTGAGAGTTCTATAAATAATATTGAAGAAGATCAAAATTTATTATTGTATTATTCGTTGCTTGATTTTGGTTATAAATATTTAATCGATAATTTGAGTATAGCGAAATATAGTTTTGATCAAATTGAAGCTTTGGATAAACCAACTGACGATTTTTTATCGTATTATTATAATTTTTATAAAGCGATCTACTCTAATGCGGTTGGTAATTACAATGCAGCAAAAGAGCATTATGAAAAAGCAGAAAATTTACTTAAAGGTATTCCGGATGAAATTGAAAAGGCGGAGTTTTATTATAATCACGCTGTTTTCCAATATCATTTCTATCAGGCTTTTGTGTCTTTCCAACAAGCGGCAAAAGCAAAAGAAATATTTGCTGAGCATGAAGGGTATGAAGTGAAGATTGGTTATTGCAACAACCTAATGGCGTTGGCTTGTACACATTTGAAAGAATGGGAATTAGCTGAAGAGCTTTATATTTCAGCAATGGATATTTTTAAAAAGGTTAAAAATGAAAACGGTATGTTAGTTGTAAAACAAAATTTAGGTTTAATGTATGCAGGACAAAATCTTTCGGAGTTAGCTATCGGTCATTTGAATGAGGTATGTGAAAATATGCCTGAAAACTATAAAGCGATATATATTAAGGGAAAAGAACATTTTAAATTAGATGAAAATTCACTAGCCGCGGTACTCGTACAAAAAGGTATGGAGATTTGCGATAAATTAGAGCTGATAGAGTATCAACACCACTTTAAAATTTTAGATGGACTAAATAAAGGGTTAAGTGGTGAAAAGTTAGAAAAGATTGTATTAGAGGGTATTGAATATTTCGAAGGGGAGAAACTTTGGGAATACGTGAAAGAATATACTGAAGTACTAGCAGTTTTATTCCATAAAGAACATAACTTTGAAAAAGCAAGTTGTTATTTCTTCTCTAGTCATAAAGCTAATGAAGAGGTTTTTAAAAAGGAGGCATTAAAATGAAAAAAATAAGTGTTACCTTAGTTAGTGTTGTTACGGTTCTTACGTTATTTTTGAATGTGTCTCATAATTCGGTCGATCATCAAGAAGCCTCTCAATTTACTAAAGATGTCATTGTTCAATATGCACATGGAAATACTGGTTGAAAATAAAGTTTTGTGATGAAAAACCTCGTTATGGATTGCGAGGTTTTTAATGTTAAATAGTAGTTTTAATGGCCACTCACACTATTGGATGAGTGGTTATTTTTATTGTAAATAGAAAATTCAGGTTCTTAATAAATTGTGGCTAGAAATAGAGAAAGATTTTTCGATTTTAAAAAAACTATTGAAATGTGCGATAACGCATGTTAAGATAGCTATAGAAAGTGCGATAACGCACATTAAAAAGGAGATGTTGACCATGAGATTTTTTCAGAGTGTCGCTACCGTAGAAGAATTGAAAAAAGAGTACAAGAAATTAGCTAAGAAATATCATCCAGATTTGGGTGGGAGCCATCAAGATTTTATTGATTTGAAAAAAGAATATGATGATCTATTTGAGCAATTAAATGGTGGAAAAGGAAGTAATAAAGCATATCGAGATATCATCGATAAATTGATTCAATATGATTTAGAAATTGAGATCATTGGTACTTGGATTTGGATCACAGGGGATACATACTCATTGAAAAAAGAATTGAAAGATTTAGGGTTTAAATGGGCATCCAGGAAAAAAGCTTGGTTTTGGTATGAAGGAGAGTATAAGAAATTTCATAAAAAAGAATTTTCTCTTGATGAAATTCGCTCTATGCATGAAGTGAAACGGATTAGAAAAACGAAGCCAAAGCTTGAGATTTAAGGGGGTTGCCCCTTAAATCTCATAATAGGAGGATGTCGAGTGTATATAAGTGCAAATTTTGATAAATTCAAACACATTTATGATATAAAACGTTTAAGACAGTATAGTGACATGTGTGAACGGGATATAAAAAGATTAGAAGAAATAATTGAGAAGTTAAAAGAATACCAAATGGGAATTTTTGAACATGCTCAAACTGTCATGAACACAGAGTTTACAAAAATAGTTAGAATTACTAGAAGTAGAGGTTATTCTAATAATCGAGTAATGTATCATGTGCAGCTAATCTTACATCCAATTGTACCAAAGGAATGGATTGAAAATGAAAAGATTTATGGCTCATATGAACATGAAGAGACATTTTCGGGTAGAGAACGACATTCAGCTTTAAAATATGCGTCTGAGCTGGCACGGAAATATAATTGTGAAATTGAAAGGAAGGGTTTTAATGCAGGTAAAATTTAGATTGCCGGATGAACTTTGGGAGGATTTTAATGAAAAGACAACTGAACCAGCAGAAGTGTTAAGACAGTTTGTTGTAGATTATATAAATGGAAAAAATGCGTTAGATGATGTTATGGGAGTAGAGGAAGCGGCGGAACAATGGGATTTGTCCGCCGGATATATTAAAAATTTATGTGCAAGGCAAGAGATAATGGCTAGAAAAATAGGGAAGACATGGATTATTTTAAAATCACAAGAATATCCAAATAAGAGGGGGAATTAATATGGATGCTGTAAATTTCGAAGTGTTAGAAAACTATGGATCACCTACAGTATATTTTTGTGAACACGAAATGAAGCATAGTTGTTTGGTAGCAATTCCATCCTGGAACTGGAGTTTTCTTATAGATTATGCAATTGATTTTCAAGATGAAAAACCACAGTTGATGAAAGCGTTAGAAAAGCATGTTTCACAATATAACTTGGAAAATACAGCTGATGTCTTTTATGATTTTGTTTTCTCTAGATCGTAAAAAATATAAATTGCATTAATTGATTTAATGTAAGGTTGGTTAAAAGAAAAAACAAAAGAGAAAGATGTTTCCGCGCCTGGCAGCATGGGAAAACACCTTCCTCCTACACGAAAATATAATCTTAGAAAGGATGAATGACGATGAAACACCCAATGGTTAAAATTACATCTTCTGAATCTATTTTAGCACAATCCAAAGTTAAGGAGAAATCCCTGGAGAGAATTATTAATCTTATATCTACTAATTATAAAAGGGTAAATACTTATTTTGGTATTGAACAAAATACTTCAGATCAAATCTGGTTTTATGGGTTCTATGGATCAGCTATCATAATGCTTGTTTTTATATGTATGATTGTGGGATCATTCTACAATATTTAAGAATTACTATTTTATGAGTGTTTCAATTTGTACTACTAATCGGGCATTTGCTGTGTGAATACGGGAAGAATTTTTAAATTAGGGATAGTAAACCGCAAACTTGTTGCATGATTATTAGTTGAACCAATCGGGCTTTTACTGCCCGTTAATGCGGGGTAAATTACAAAAACCAATTCTCGTAAGGTAGAATTGGTTTTTGTATAAATATAGCCTAAAGGAGACTTGTCTCTTTTTCTTAGTATAACTCTAATTGAAAGAAAATTCAAAAACAAAAACCATTTAACAGTTAGTATCGAATAAAAAATATAATATATGTTACCTATATACGAAACATATATTAATTTAGTATGTTAGACTATATAACTAGTAAAGGGTGGTGGAAAATACATGGAAAATCTATATTTAGTTAAAGTGCCTGGTGGGGGTCTTACATTAGAGGAAATAGCGGATTCATATTTAGAGCTAATTGAGTCGGATTTTAATATGACAATTGATGAGATAGCGGTATATCTTAGCTGTAGTTACGATTATGTTCAAGAAAAGATAGCTCCATATATTCATCATATATATATTAATTCAGTAGCAAATAAAGCTTTGTTTAAACATGATACGAAGGAGGTACATACGCATTTATTTACAAAACGTAAATTATTTTCCAGAAGTGGTTTTCAGCAATTTTTGTTAAACGAATCCGTTTTATTAGTTGATCGAGAAAGGTATTATGTAAATGAATTAAGCGCAGCAGCTAAAGAAAAGTTAAATGAAATGGCCAAAAGCTCCAAAAATAAAACAACAATTTCAGAAGTGTTTGAAAAAGTGGCAGTACAGCAAGCAAAAAAAATATATTCAAAGTCAGCATTAGAAAGTAAAGACATAAAAAAAGTTGAAGTTAGCAATTTCCCTACGAAATTATATAGTGTAAAAGACTTGTTAAATGGGGTCGAAGAACTTAATATGAAATTCCAATATAAAGTAATAGTTTATCGATATCTAAAGAAACAAGGCATTCCTAAAGTGAAATTACACTCTTTGGTACGGTATAGACATGAAGATTTAAAGAAGGGTGCAGATTGTTCGCTTCCTCATGCAATTGAAAAAGGAAAGTTGTTATCTTGTTTAGAAAATATACTCCAATAAGTAGGGACATTAATAGCCTGGTATGAATTTAAAGAAGTCTAGCCAGGCTATAAAAAAACGATTAATATGTTACCGATATCAGTAACATATTAATCGTTTTTTGCTAAGATAGCAATTCCTTAGCGTACAAATTTAGTATTGGCTTTTCATGTTTGTTAATATTAAGCTCGGGTTTTTATTTTATTACTACACATGAGAGTGCGATATGGTATTTTAATCGATTGGTTAACTATTTTTAAATGTTTTAGCCCCTTGGCGTGCGCTCCAAGGGGCTAATTTTCGAGAACTCTCATTTTTGAGTATTAAAATACTGGAGTAATTACTAAAATATTTTATATCAATTTATTAAAAATTGCAATTGTATGTATGTGTTGTCTGGTTTATAAGTCTCCTTTGGTTTTGGAGGAAATTATTCATCTTCACCAATTAATGTCTGGTTACAATCCCCGCACTTAATATGAACGTGTGGTTTCGTAGATCGTACGATAACACTACATTTAGGACAAAACCATTTCCACGTGGTTTTCTTTGCTACAGTTGGTAAGTCCGGCATATTAAATTCCTGATCTGTACCAGAATCAATTCCAATATTTAAATTGGCCAGGTTATTGTTGCTTTCGAATGGCTGCAAGTATCTAGGAAGACGCCTAGCAATTGAAAAGACAGATTGATCAATACCCATTTTAGAGATTATGTCTTTTGTTTGTTGGGAAAGTCTTGCAAAGGACCAGCCATATTTAGGGTCTGGTTTATCCTCTTCGTATTCAAAACCACTTTTTATAGCGCGGTTTTTGAAATGCTTGTTATGATATGTTTCGTTTCGTGAGCAATCCTGGATATCATGAACAATATTATAAAGATGCACCATTTCATGCATAAGAGTATCCATTGTTTCAAAAAAATCTTGATCGACATATTCGGCGCTAATATTGATCTCGTATCTTTTGTTATTCCCTTTTTTGTCGCTCCATATAGGATAAACCGAACACCATCCCATACTTAGCTTATTATGTCGAGAGGTTTGAATTGTAATTGCTGGTATAGGGAGCTTGTTTTCAAAGAATCGTTCGTTAAATAATTCGAATGCTTTATGTAATTCCTGAGTTACAGCGTTGATAGTAGTCATAATGCCCTCCTTTTGAATAATATTATTCAAAAATATAACTCTATTATAACAAAATTGAATAATATTATTCAATCGTTTCGAGGTGTAAAGTACATCTTCTCTGTTATAATGAAAGAAAATTCGTTTAATTTTAATGAATAAGATATGAAAGGGTGGGATGTTTTGGAGGAGAATAAGAAAATTATTGATATTAAATATAAGCAAATGGATAAAAATCTTGAAATTAAAGAAATAACTAATACCATGGAACGTTTTGTTTTGGGGGGTAAAGGTGTTGGGTTATTAGAACATCTTGGTTTAACTCCTGGGAGAATTCAAAAGTCTTTAGACGAACAATGGGAAAAAGATGTAAACAAGATGATAGAAGAGCATAAAAGTTATATTCTTGAAGAATCACAGAAGCGATCTTTGGATATGATGAAAAATTGGATTCAGGATATGGAAGATTCTAAAACGGAAATAAAAAAAGAAGCTACATTTAAAAAGTTACAAGAATTAAGAAAAAAAGCTGAAATGCAGGTTATACAAGAGTTAGCCGATGAGCATCTATAAGTATGAGTAATAAAGAGGAAGGCCCTTCAATTTAGAGGTCCTTCCTTTTTATTGCTGTGTTCTACAGCTGATTTTAAGCATTTAGTTATTGCTTTTATAGGGACTTTTTGTTTACCGTCCAGTTCATAATTATAAATTACCTCTTGAAGAATTCCTAAAAAAGCATGAGGAACATATTGTACATGTTTAGTATTATAAGTCTGTTTTAATAGCCTTTCAAATTCATTAGAGCAATTCATGTCTTGAATCTCCCTTGTATTACTTAAAGTGTTTTTCCTATTGCTTTACATGTCACCATTATTAACAAAATCCAGAGGATTTAAACTTTTAAGTTAACCTAAATGCACACAAAACCCTTATTATAACTTAGGTTAATCTAGTTAACCTAAGTTAACTTAATGGAGTCGCTATACCATATGATGTCCGCTAATGCTTGTTGCGTTATCCTGTTCGGTTGCTACACATACCCCTATAGTGGATACAAATCGTTGTTTTAAATAGGAGATAAGAAAAAGAGTTGCTGAGATTGTGATTTAAAGGCGATTATTTTTGCTTTTATGTACAATCCATTATTAAATTGCTTCTATTTTGCCCCTGGTTACAAGAACACTGGTATTGGGCCAAATAGAAAAGCCGAATCTCTTGTGAGAGTGCCACCTATAATAATCTAGCATATAGATTTTAATA
The DNA here is from genome assembly GCF_022663635.1 of Bacillus cereus group sp. BfR-BA-01356. Taxonomy (NCBI): domain Bacteria; kingdom Bacillati; phylum Bacillota; class Bacilli; order Caryophanales; family Bacillaceae; genus Bacillus; species Bacillus cereus group sp. BfR-BA-01356. The sequence goes on from NZ_JAKUFX010000088.1 coordinate 23,089, forward strand.
GATGGATTATTTACAATATATTCCTTTTTATTAGGAGATGTTTTACAATGAAAAGGAATATATTAAAAAGGGAGGAAAATTTATGAAAAAGATGCGTTTTGTATTTAGTCTCGCCTTAGCTTTTGTATTCGTTTGGTCTTTAATAGGAATTAAACCTGCTGCTGCCGCAGGTAACATCCAATCTATTGACAATAACACCACATTTCAAGATTTAACTTACGAAGAAGCAATGGAGAGGATTGCTAAGTATAGTGGACGATCCATTGAAGAGGTAAAAACTGAAAATCCTAATAATTTAAGAACATTAGGAGCATGTAGCTATGGAGAAGCAAAAAAGAAATTAGATACAGGGAAATTCTATTATCCATATCTGCTTACAATAGTTGAAAAATGTCGCGATGGTAGTTTCGGATGGATTGGTAACATCAATTATGCGGGTCTAGACAGACAGGATCAATATGGTACTGTTAAACAATTTTCAGGTGAAGTAAAAGCATGGAATAACGATAAAAAAGGATTAGAATATCTAGTAATAGGAGATTTCTTTAATTATGGTACTACAACTAAGACATATAGCGCGGGTGTAAATACAGGTAGTATTACTATGGGATACTCTGTATCAAACAGCAATGAGCATTACAAATATTTTAATAGTGGATATGGATATATGAAAATAGTCCCTTAATTATTGAAAAAGTGTGTTCGCTTCCTAATGGTGAAGCAAACACACTTTTTATTTTAGAGGTTTACTATTGATAGAATCGAATAATATATGTATAAAAAACATACATATAACCAAAGGAAGGTGATTATATGAAAGATATTCTTCGATTCTTATTATTATTTTGTTTATTGTTTGTACTAGCATCATGTAAAAATGAAAATTCATCTAATACTATTTTATCTGTTGGAAAACCCACCGAAAACGCCGAAATCCAATTCAAGAATACAGATGATGACAAAAAGATTCGTAGTATTAATGGTGTTTTAAACGAAAAAAAATGGGATGTTAATAAGGATTTTGACGTAAGAGGAAAAGAACCAGATTTAGTTCTTGAAATTAACGATAGTAACAAAGGATTACCTTCATTAAGTGTAATGCTATATTTTAATGACAATGGCGCTAATGCCATAAATTTCAAGGGTGAACATACAACTTTAAGTAAGGTAGAGGTAGAAAAAATCAGATCGGCTATTGGTATTTAAGAAATACTAATATTACTAAAAAACGGTAGAGCCCTGTTTACCTTCTATGGTTCGTTTGATGCTGATCTTTGTTTTCGTAAAAAAGGTCGCTGAGATTGCGATTTTAAGGCGATTATCTTTTCTTTTATGTATAACCCATTATTAAATGGGTTCAATAGATTCATAGAGAAATAGTAAAGAAGAGTAATTACAAGAATTACTCTTCTTTACTTGATACCATATGTTGGCACCCTAACAATTAGTAACGTACCGATAAGAAATCAATCCTCATTAATAGTTTTTCATAAAATAATCTCTTCTCTTATAGTACCTACTATCATAAAAAACTCCTGGAATATTGATTTATTAATATCCTATCACAAACTAAATCTTTATACTGGCCATCTCTTATTAAGTCGGGAGATTTTCTTTATGGGGTACCGCCACATCACTATCAAGCTAAGATTATACAATATCAAGTATAGTAGAGATTATTTCTTTTTTCTAAAAGCCAGGCTTAGAAAATTTAAAGGTTTGCATGCGAAATAAACCCTATC
>NZ_JAKUFX010000089.1:0-24612 GCF_022663635.1 Bacillus cereus group sp. BfR-BA-01356
CACCATCGTTTTCAGAAAAAATTAAAGAACCTGAGTCCATACGAATATCGAACTCAGGCTTCTTAACTATGCGTTTTAATTACTGTCTACTTGACAGGGGTCAGTACAGAACTGGCGGCCTATTCCCGTTCTTCTCACCATTCTTAGGCTGGATTGGCGTATTCCTAACAGGGTCTGATACGTCTGCGAATGCACTGTTCTCAAATTTACAAGCCATTACAGCGCAGCAAGTCGGCGTATCTGAAGTGCTTCTCGTTGCAGCAAATACAACAGGCGGTGTAACAGGTAAAATGATTTCCCCACAGTCGATTGCGATCGCTTGTGCAGCGGTTGGTCTTGCTGGAAAAGAATCGGATTTGTTCCGTTTTACAGTGAAGCATAGCTTATTCTTCGTAATTATTGTTGGTATTATGACGTATGTGCAGGCGTATTATTTAACGTGGATGATTCCGTAAAGAGCAAAAGAAATAAGCTTTGAATTTTTCAGATTATGGTGTATGATGGGAAAGTATTGAAAATTAAATCAGTGATAAACTAGGGGTGCCTAACGTATGCGTAGGCTGAGAGAGAAGCGCGTGAACTTCTTAACCCTTTGGACCTGATCTGGCTCGTACCAGCGTAGGGAAGTTAACGGCTTTACATAATGATGTCTTTTATGAGCCAGGTCCTTATTTTTTTATGGACCTGGCTCTTTTTATTTTGGCATACGCTGGCCATATCTCGTCCTTGTCACGTACAGGGGGGCAAAAAAAATTATGAAACAATCTGTTTCAGCTGAGCAAATTGAATTGAAATCGAGTTTACCAGGGAGTAAGAAAGTATATGTGGATGGACCACGCGCAGGCATGAAAGTGCCGATGCGTGAGATTGAACAAAGCAAAACGAATGGCGTTCCAAATCCGCCAATTCGTGTGTATGATACGAGCGGCCCTTATACGGATCCTGAGTATAAAGTGGAGTTAGAAAAGGGGATTCCAACGCCGCGCCACTCTTGGATTATGGGGCGTGGTGATGTAGAAGCATACGAAGGGCGTGAAGTGAAACCAGAGGATGACGGTGTGAAAGTGGCTTCGAAACATACACCTGTTTTCCCGCAAATGGATCGCCAGCCACTTAGAGCAAAGCAAGGTGCAAACGTTACGCAAATGCACTATGCACGTAATGGCATTATTACTTCTGAGATGGAATATGTTGCGATTCGTGAAGGGGTAGAGCCGGAGTTTGTTCGTAAGGAAATCGCAGAAGGCCGCGCTATTTTACCAGCGAATATCAATCATCCAGAAGCTGAACCGATGATCATCGGTCGTAACTTCCATGTGAAGGTAAACGCGAATATCGGAAACTCAGCTGTATCTTCTTCGATTGCAGAAGAAGTAGAGAAGATGACGTGGGCTACTCGCTGGGGTGCAGATACGATTATGGATTTATCTACAGGTAAAAATATTCATACGACGCGTGAGTGGATTATTCGTAACGCGCCTGTACCAGTTGGAACTGTACCGATCTATCAAGCGCTGGAAAAAGTAAACGGAATTGCAGAAGATTTAACGTGGGAAGTATATCGTGATACGTTAATTGAGCAGGCGGAGCAAGGCGTTGATTACTTTACAATTCACGCTGGTGTATTGCTTCGTTACATTCCAATCACGGCAAAGCGTACGACAGGTATCGTTTCGCGCGGTGGTTCGATTATGGCGCAGTGGTGTCTATTCCATCATAAAGAAAACTTCCTATATACTCACTTTGAAGAGATTTGTGAAATTATGAAGCAGTACGATGTTTCGTTCTCTCTTGGAGATGGATTACGTCCAGGGTCTATTGCAGATGCAAATGACGAAGCACAGTTTTCTGAGCTTGAAACACTTGGCGAATTAACGAAGATTGCTTGGAAACATGATGTGCAAGTTATGATTGAAGGACCTGGACACGTACCGATGCACTTAATTAAAGAGAATATGGAGAAAGAGCTTGATATTTGTCAGGGTGCGCCGTTTTATACACTTGGGCCGCTAACGACAGATATTGCACCCGGTTATGACCATATTACATCGGCAATTGGAGCTGCGATGATCGGTTGGTTTGGAACGGCGATGCTTTGTTATGTAACGCCGAAAGAACATTTAGGTTTGCCAAACAAAGATGATGTACGCACGGGTGTTATTACGTACAAAATTGCAGCGCATGCGGCTGATCTTGCGAAAGGACATAAAACGGCTCATCAGCGTGATGATGCACTTTCAAAAGCACGTTTCGAATTCCGTTGGCGCGATCAATTTAATTTATCTTTAGATCCTGAACGTGCGATGGAATATCACGATGAAACGTTGCCTGCAGAAGGGGCAAAGACAGCTCACTTCTGTTCAATGTGTGGACCGAAGTTTTGTAGTATGAGAATTTCACATGATATTCGTGAATATGCAAAAGAAAATGATTTAGAAACGACAGAAGCAATTGAAAAAGGAATGAAAGAGAAAGCAGAAGAATTTAAAGAAGCTGGTAGTCATTTATATCAATAACACGTTACACCTCTTTACTTGATTGATCACACTGTAGTACCTAACTTTATTATAGAAGAATCCCCATTTGCTAAGACGGTAGCAAATGGGGATTCTGTTGTTTATAAGGCAAAGAAGAGATGTACCCAGTAGAATAAGAGGAATAGTGAGACGACTGTTGTGAGCGGGATAACGATAAGGGATACACTTAAATAGTCTTTCCATTTTACTTTAATTTTGTTTTGTTTCAGAATATACATCCAAATGAGTGAAGCTAGTGTACCAATTGGTAGTAATAGTGAACCGATGTCACTACCAATGATGTTTGCAAGATAGATTGTTTTTAATGTGACTGGATCTAGTCCCATTTCTGTTAATGTGATTGTACCAATCATAAGGGCAGGATGGTTATTGAAGACGTTAGAGAGGATGGATACAAGTCCGCCCATTGCAAAGCTAGCATAGAGTAGATGCTGATTCACAATTGGCTCGAGCCATTGTACAAGTGCAGCTGTTAATCCTGCGTTGTGGAGTCCGTAAATAATGACGTACATAGAGAAGGCGAAAATTAAAATGTGCCACGGTGTCTTTTTCAAAATGTCGACAGGGTTTGTTCGTAAGTAGTACCATCTCCAAATGAGAAGAACGAGTGAACCAAGTACTGCAACGATTTCAATTGGGATGGATAAGAAGGATGCAACGAATAGAAGACAGCGCATCAGGAAGACGAAACCTAATACTTTTAACATGAATCTTGTCCGTTTTTGTTTCGTATCAACAGAATTATTTCCTTTTAGTGGATGGAAGTTTTTCGTGAAGAAAATTTCTTCAATATCATATGAAGATACAGGTAATTTTTTCGGAAGTTTTTTCTTCAAAACTGTATACATGAGCCATGACATAAATAATAAGCCTAATGTTGCAGGTACAAACATCATAGCAGTATGCATATAAAGAGTCATATTAACGATATTTAATGCAATTAAGTTTACGATATTACTTACACCAATTGGTGCACTAGATGCAGTAGCGATTAAAGCGCCACTTAATAAATAAGGAATTTGTTGATGTGGTTTTAATTGAAGGTTTTTTAGAAGAAGAATTAAAATGGGAGTTGTAATTAGAATACTACCGTCGTTATTAAATAAAAGAGTCATAAGAAAACATAATAATTGAATATACCAGTATAGACGGCGTCCAGAACCCTTTGCTAGATTTGCTAGTTTCGCTGCGGACCAATGGAAGAAGCCGAAGCTTTCTAATATAACTGCCATGACGATGGTCGCTAATATTGTTATGGAAGCACCGCCAATTTTACTTATAATATCCATGACGTCTGGTTTTGATACAAGTCCAGTAATTATGATGATACCAGCTCCGATTGCTGCTGGCCACGCCTCATTCAAACCTCGAGGCCGCCAAAAGATAACGATCATCGTTAAGAAGAATACAATAATAGTAATCCATATTTCAATGCTCATATTTTGCCTACCTTTCTATTTTCCCTTGAACAGATGTAGCTTGTCTCAAGTTTATATTGTTAGTATATTCAGCAAAAAATAAGAAGAACTAGACGTATAACGAGATGAAGCGAATATGTGTTTTTCAAGCTAAAGGACAAGTGTCACGAATAGTGAAATAACTATTATGAGAGGCGTCTATAAATTATTGGGGCAGTAAAATAGTAAATGAAATTTATATGGGCGATTATGGAGATATATTGGCGCAACTTAAAATATATCAGCGATTATTGAAATATATCGGCGCAACTTAAAATATATCAGCGATTATGGAGATATATCGGCGCAACTCAAAATATATCAGCGATTTTTAAAATATATCGACTTATCGACAAAACATGACAAAAGGAGTCTATTCCAAAATGCCTTTTGGGACAGACTCCAAGACTATATTATTTTTCCTTCAAAAAAGTACGATCCTTCAAGAATAAATTCCAGAAGAAAATAAATCCTGGTAATAAAATTGCAATCCCAATTGCGTATAGAATGAGCAGTGCATAGAACGTTTCTGTCGTTGTGAAGCTTGTAAATACAGTTACGTCAGGATAAATAATATACGGTAAATGCGCGACGCCGTAAGCGTAGCTTGCAAATGCATATTGAGCGACGACAGCTAAAACGGCAATGCGAGGGTATCCTAGTGTATTGTATTTTTTGTTTGTCCACCAAAGGGACGAGTATCCGATAACGAATAAAACAATAGAAACTGTAAACCACGGGAATTGCTTTATTAATCCTTGCATAAGCCAATGTGTTTCTGGGTCCATTACAACGAGGGCGATGATTGCTGTAACGAGCGTTGCAGGACCAAGAATGATAGCATTTCTTCTATAAATTCTATACGTATCTTCTGAACTTTGTTCTCTCGCAAAATCAGCAAGAAAGAGAGAGGAGAGAAATAGTTCAGACGTTAGTCCGAAAAGCATATAACAGTAGATAACCGGGCTAGAAAGAAGTTTTCCATACAGGAGTACTTCTTTTCCTTCAGACATTGTAATATAGGCTCCCTCTGTAACGGGTAAAACGGTAATTAATAGTGCTGGAATTAAGAGACCAGTAATACCTGAAATAACCCGAAGAAGGTACTGATATTTTGGCAAGGAGTAAGCAAATACCATAAACGTACTACGTACTGCAACGAGCACTAAAATTAACATAACTGGTACGAACATTACTGTCGCAAGAGTAAAGGCCGCTTTCGGAAAGAAGCCGAGAAATGCGACAACGACGAAGACGAGAAACGTATTTGTTACCTCCCAAGTTGGTGATAAGTACCGATTCGCAAGTTTAGCAGCGAGCGTCGGATGTTTTGCGTATACCATGCCCCAAAAACCAGCTCCAAAATCGATGGACCCTAGTATACTGTATACGAAAATAAGGGCCCATAAGATGATGATTGCAATACTTTCCTCATGCATGAGAATCGCCTCCTTGGTGTTGTAAATCATTCTTTAATGGATGTCTTCTAAAGAATGTCCGTAGAACAATGACTGTTAAAATAGCGAGTCCAATATATAAAATGATGAACAAAACAAATAAAGGACCGACGAAATCGGCGCGTGTAGATGCATCGACGGTACGTTGCATACCATAAATTGTCCATGGTTGACGACCGCTACAACTGAAAATCCATCCGAATTCAATACCGAGCATCATAATTGGTCCGCATGCGGCAGTCCCCCAAAGTAGCCACTTCGGTAGTTCTGTTCCCTTTTTTCGGTAAACGAAGTACCAATATAAGAGCGCAATTGCTGCAACTGCAAAGGTAAACGCAGCGGTGCCGACCATTAAGTTGAATAGTGTATGTGTATAAAATGGTGGCCATGTTTCTTGGGGAAATTCCTTTAGACCTTTTACGACAGTGCTAGGGTCTAGTCCCACTAATAAGCTAAGCATGTTGGGAATTTCAAGTGCATAGTTTAGTTCAAGTGTATTGGGATCCACAACTCCGCCAATGGATAGCGGTGCGTGTGATGTCGTTTCAAATAAAGCTTCAGCAGATGCAAGTTTTTCAGGTGAGTGTTTATGTAAGGCGATCGCTGATTCATGTCCTGAAAGCCACATCGTAGCGCCTGTAATAAATGTAACGACAAGCCCTAATAGCAGCCCTTTTTTATGATAAGCAATTTCACGTGTACTTAAATTTTTCTTCAATAATTTAAATCCAGCGATAGAAGCAATGACAGCCGCACCAGTTGCATAAGCCGTAATAACGACGTGGAATGCACTTGTACCAAAACTCGGATTAAAGAAAGCTTTCCAAGGATCAACGTTAAAAACAGATCCATCTGGATTCATTGAAAAGCCTGCTGGTGTATTCATCCATGTATTTGCTGATGTAATAAGCACGGCGGATGCCGTGGCACCAAGCATGACGAAAAATAGCGAGATTAATCTCATAAATGGAGGAAGTTTATCGGCTGCATATACGTAAATCGACATGAATAAAGCCTCCAAAAAGAAGGCGAAAATCTCAATTTGGAAGGGAACAGAAATAACTTGCCCAACAATTTTGGCGAAACCAGGCCAAAGAAGTGAGATTTGCACACCAACGATTGTTCCAGTTGGAATTGCTACACCGAGAAGAATAGCAAACGCCTTTGTCCATCTTTTCGCCATAATGGCATAGTCGGAGTCTTTCTTCCAGTGATAGAGTATTTCGCTTATAAAAATCATCAATGAAAGTCCGACCCCAAGTGTTGCAAAGATAATGTGGAATGCTAATGAAGAACCGAAAAATGCTCTTGCTAATGTTACCGTATCCATATGTAAACTCCTCTTCTTTTTTGCCATTATTTTCTGATTGAATTGGAAGATTTATTCAAAAAAACTACCAAAAATATATATGTATTTAAAAAGTGAATATGATAATATAATGTTGTAATATTTTGAATAGAAAGAAATAAATAGTTGGTCATGTTTTGTTTGTTTTTTGCTCAGGAATCTTTTATAATCTTTTATGCGAACATAAGTTCTGTTTTTGGAATAAAGAAGTTTATGTGAAATGGGGAGGGTGTTTTATGTATCCTGAAGTCATTAAAAAGATGGCATTTTCAAAAGAGCATAGAGATTTATTATTGAAGCTATATAATAAAGAAATTACACGTCGTGAATATGATCGACTTGTACAATCGCTATATAAACCTTCTAAAGAGGTTTGCGAGGGATAGAAATGGGGGGAGACAATCTAATAGATTGTCTTTTTTAAATTTATGTATGTTCTGATAAAATTAAGGTTAGCCTTACTAGGGAGGTGAAAAGATTGCGGAAACGTTTATATATAGGGATTGGAGTTATCTTCTTAATCGCTTTAGGTGGAATTGTATTTTGGTCAGCTTTACAAGGAAACCGTACAGAAAATTTTATTTTAAGACATATGGTGAATGACAATGGAACACTTGCTACGTATCGTTTAGTAGATACTAAGGCAGGTACGGGTGAAGCTAAGGGACGTGAAGCTTTATCAGAATCGGCGGGATTATGGTTACAGTATACACTTGATAAAGATGATCAGGCGTTATTTGATGAGCAAGTAAAGGTTATTCAAGATAATTTCATATATAAGAATCATATTGTTTTATGGAAACTCTCTGAAAAGGGAGAGAGGCAGTCAGCTACAAATGCACTTATAGATGATCTTCGTATTATAGAACAATTATATCGTGCTTATGAAATGTATAAGGAAGAGCGTTATAAAAACCTTGCCGATCAATTAAGTGATGCTGTACTTCGTTATAATAAAAAAGATAATTATTATGTTGATTATTATGATGCAGATGCAGGGAAACAAAATAATTTTGTAACAACATCATACATAAATCCGCGTGCATTCTCCTATATGAAGAAGTACGGCAAAGTTTCTGCTCAGCAATATCAGGAAGTCGTTCAATTTTTAGCAGATTATCCAAGGCATGGCTGGGCATTCCCAAAAGAGTATAAAGAAGATGGTACATTTACGTACGATAAAGAAGTGAATCTTATTGACCAATCATACGTTGCATATCATCGAAGTTTAGGTGGTCTTTCATCAGCTGCTTATTTGGAATTTATAAAGAAGAAGTTCCGGGAGGATGGAAAGCTATACGGTCGTTACAATTTAGAAACGGGAAAACAAACTGTGAATTATGAATCGCCGGCCGCGTATGGACTAACGATTTTGTACGTACTACAAACAGGTGATACAAAGTTTGCGAAGGAATTGTATGATCATATGGCCACATTCCGAAATGACAACGTATTTAGTAGATATTACGGTGGATATGTAACAGGTGAAAATAATAATACGCATATTTTTGATAACGTACTACCACTTTTAGCTGAAATGGAATTAAAAAAGAGTGAACAATAAAAGGTGCCACCATATGAGGGTGGCACCTTTTATTTGTTCATATAATTTTACGTCCTAATATTAGAGAAGTAGTCAATCACGAATTCACGGAATTGCTGAGCTGTTTTTGATAAGTAGCGTTTTTTTGACCAACTTAATCCGATGGTTCGCTGACAAGTGGGTTCAATAATACGCAACTTGCTCGATGCTAAAGTAGAGTTTTTTAATAAAGTTAAACTTGGAACAAAAGCGATGCCGAGACCTTGCTTAATGAGGTCGCTAATCACGGTCGGTTCATCGACTTCAAAAGCAATATGTGGAGTGAAAACAGCTTCTTTACAAAATTCATCCGTTAAGTGCCGAAATCCATAACCAGTGTTCATACTAATGAACGGTTCGTCCTTTACTTCATGGAGGTGGATATTTTCTCGGCCTGATAAACGATGGCCTGAAGGGACGACTAAGAAAATTTCTTCTGTAATAAGTGGTTCCCAAACAATTTCTTCTCCTTCAATTGGCACAGAGGAGATACAAAAGTCAATTTCTATATTATCTAGTTGTCGTTTCATAGAAGGAGTGGATGCCAGAAATTGTTGGAACCGAACGTTAGGATGTTCTAGTAAAAAAGAGCCAAGTAGTTCTGGTAATATTCTCGGAATAGAAACGGCTAGTGTAATAGAGCTTTGTTGTAATTCGGCTAAATCTTTAATTTCTCGTTCCCCTTCGCTTAATTCATGAAAAATACGCTCTACTCGTTTTAAAAATACTTTTCCGAAAGAATTTAAAGTAATCTGTCGACCTTGGCGATCAAATAAAGGAACGCCTAAATCCTTTTCGAGTCTAGCTATTGTTTTGCTGAGTGAAGGTTGTGCGATATGCAATTCTTCAGCTGCCTTTGTCATATGTTCTAGTCGTGCGACTGTCTGAAAGTATTTTAACTGGAGCAGTTCCATTTCGAGTCTCCTTTCTATAGACCAAAAGGAATGAATTAATAATTAAAGATGTATTATACAGTATGGAAAGTGACGTGTATAGTAAATCTGTTAAACCATTCTAATGGTGTTAAATTCGGAGAAGGAGTATGTTTCATGAAGGGAATTCAACTTGTATTTAAAGATTGGAAAGCGATGTGGCACCATAAACATGGACGTATCGCTTTAATTTTTTTATTAATCGTTCCGTTAATTTATTCAGGATTCTTTTTAGCTGGATATTGGGATCCGTACGGAAAATTAGATAAATTACCTGTTGCGGTTGTGAATTTAGATAAAGGTGCTGCGATGGATGAGAAAACAATTCATGCAGGAGACGATTTTGTAAAAAATTTAAAGGAGAATAAAGAACTGGCTTTTCATTTCGTATCAGAAAAAAATGCTGATGAAGGGCTAAAAGAAGATAAGTACTATATGGTTGTTACGATTCCAGCTGATTTCTCTAAAAAGGTAAGTACACTTATGGATGAGAAACCAGAACCAGCACAATTGCAGTACAAAGTAAATCCGGGTAAAAACTTTGTAGCAGCGCAAATTGGAACGACAGCTGTTGAAAATATGAAAACAAAAATTTCAAATAGTATTACGAAATCTTATACAGAAGGTGTGTTTTCAAAGTTTCAAGACTTAGCACAAGGGTTGAGTGATGCAAGTAATGGTGCTGGGAAGTTACATGAAGGAACGACAGATGCAAGAAATGGGGCAGATCAGCTTGCAGATGGTATTCATCGTTTAAGTGACGGGACATCAAAAGTGAAAGAGGGAAGTGAAAAACTTGCTTCTAGCAAATCAGCCTTAACTGACGGAGCGAATGAGCTAAGTCAAGGAGCAACTTCACTTCATAGTGGTATGGAGTTATTAGCACAAGGTGAAAAAACGTTACAATCAGGGGTTAGTGAATTAAGTGCTGATACAAATGAATGGGTGAGCGGAAGTGAGAAGCTTGCTGAAGGCCAAGTAAAAGCGGATGGTGCAGCTAATAGTATAAAACAACAATTAGAAGAGTACGTGAAAAATCATCCAGAAGTGCAGCAAGATCCCGCTTTTCAAAAAATTGTTGCTACGTCTGATGGACTAACTAAAGCAACAAGTATTTTAAATAATAGCCAACAACAATTAACACAAGGTGCGCAGAAGCTTGCAAATGGTCAGCATAAGGTTGAAGAAGGTATGAATACATTCGGAGTTAAGTTAAATGAAGCTACTGCTGGAACGAAAAAAATAGCAGATGGTGCTACAAATTTAGCTAGTGGATTTACGAAATGGGGAGCTGGATTTACATCATTACAAGAAGGTGTAAATCAACTTGCCAGTGGCGGAACAGAGCTGAATCATGGTGCTGATCAGTTAACGAACGGACTTGTTAAACTTGATGATGGTGCGAAAGAACTTTCTAGGAAATTAGGAGAGGGCGCAGAGAAGATAGCGGATATTCGTAATGATGATGCACGCAATACGATGTTCTCAGAGCCAGTTCAGTTAGTGAAGTCAACAGTTTCTGACGTGCCTAATTACGGTTCAGGTATTGCACCATATTTCTTATCGCTTGCATTTTATGTTGGCGGAATTATGGCATCGAATATTTTACCGCTTGGCCGTAGACAAAATATGAAAGTAAGCGGAACGGTACATTTTATTAATAAACTAGGATTGGTATATTTAATTGGACTTATTCAAGCGCTACTCGTAGATGTAGTTGTGCTAGGTGTTATGAAATTAGAAGTCGCAAGTGTGCCACTCTTTGTTTTATCAAGTATTGTTATTTCCTTTACGTTCATGACATTTATTCTTATGCTAGTAACAGTATTTGGTCTTGTTGGAAAGTTCTTAGCGGTAACCCTTCTTGTCCTGCAATTAGCGACGAGCGGAGGTACTTTCCCAGGAGAATTAAATATAGCTGTTCTTAGTAAAATTGGACAATTTCTCCCAATGTCTCATTCTCTTAGAGGATTACAAGATGTTATTTCTTTAGGAGATTGGTCGCAATTACAAATGCAAATTTTAATATTGTTATGTTATCTCGTTGTTGCCGGTGGAATTGCTTGGATTACGAGTCATATACAGCATAGAGAAACGAATGTAGAACAAGTTTCTTAAGATGAAATAAGCTATCCGATTTTTTCGGATAGCTTATTTTTTATTTACGTTCCATTACTGCAAAGTAATTATTTTCATTATCAGCAAAGTTGAATGCTCTACCAGTAGGTAAATCTACAACCTGTCCAACTGTGACATTTTTCTCAGAAAGATCTTTATATAGACGGTCTAAGTCATTTGAGAAGAACATAAGTGAAGGTGTATTTAGGTTTAGTTCAGGTTGCATCTTCGCGATTAACGCTTTATCGTGAAGGACGATGCTTGTTCCTGCTTCTTTCGCCGGTGCAATTTCAATCCAGCGGAAGCCATTTCCGTTATTTTCTTCCGCAATGATTTGGAACCCTACTTTTTCTGTCCAAAATTGTACTGTTTCGTCTTGGTTATTTACATATAGCATAATTTGTCCAACTTGATTAATCATAGGTGTCTCTCGCTTTCTTTTTATATGCGTATTATTATATCAAATATATGGCTTGAATAGTTTTTTATGATTTTTTCGGAATACAACCTTCGTCCATTTCATCTTTGTTGTAGGAGAAGGTCCTGTAATCCAAGTATGAAATGGTATTGTGCTACAAATGACCATTGTTGAAATAGAGATAATGGCCGTTAACACAAATAGTAATAGGGTATATAATATAGTATTTTCTTGCAGCGTGAATAAGGAAAGAAGTTTTGTGCATAGTTGCAAGAAGAATAAATGAGCTAAATAAGCACCATACGTGTAATTTCCAATGAAACGTAACGTTTTATATAAGAAACCACGACGCTGTACTATCATAATAGATAACACATACAGTATGATAATTTCGCATACTATATATAAAAACATAGATGGTTTTAAATAGGTAGAAACAGTTAAATGGATAGAGTTTGCTCCGTAAAAACTAAACAACTCATAATTGATGAATAAAAATAAGATGAAAAATAATATTGTTATAAGCGGGATATGTTTCATGACGAATAGCCGCCAAGTTTTTAGTGCTACAGCGGCAATGCCGCCCATAACGAAATAGAATGAGTAGAATAGAAATGATCGATCTGTATAATGTAAAATTGTTGAACTTGTTAATTTTTCTCCATTAAAAATATAGTGAGAAGAGAACCACATTAATAGAAAATATAGGCAAGCGAAAAAGGTCATATATTTATATATGTCTTTTTTATTTTCTGTTCGTTTTTGAAACCAATAAAAAAGTGTGCATAGTAAAGGGAACAATAAGTGAATTTGGAACATCATAATAACGTACCAAAGATGGGGCGCGGCTGTTCCGAGTAATAAACTTTTTATTCCACTTTGTAACGTAATAAGATCGTTTGTTGTTAATAAGTAAAGAATAGACCAAAAGAAATAAGGAATGAGTAAGTGTGTCGCTTTTTCAGAAATATATTCTTTATATACTAATTGCTTCGTATAGTGACGAATTAAGTGAAATCCAACGATAAATATGAATGCTGGTGCTGAGAATTTTGCAAGGTTAAATAGCATGCCCATAATGAGGGATTGCTCAAGTAAGACATTTCCTTGATTCATTGTATATAATAAGGAACTTTGCAAAACGACAGCGAGAAATGCAATGCTTTGCAAAACTTTAAATTCAGGTGCGCTTTGTGTCATTATTTCCATCTCCTTTTCCATACATGATTATAGTACGGAGAATGGATAATGGATGTGGAATATTTGTGAAGATTGTAACAAATTTGTGGCGAGAGGAAATATTAACTTATCAACAAATAAAGAAAGAGGATGCTCTAAACGAGCATCCTCTTTCTATTAAGCAAATTTGTTTTTGATCCAATTCTTACCTTCTACAAGGCGAGCTGTCATTACCGCACAAGCGTTATCTGCTGTTACGTTTAACATCGTTGCAGGTGGATCAATGATTGTACTAATTGCTGCGATAATTGGCAGTGCTTCTGGCGGGAAACCGTATAGAGATACGATTAACATTTCACCGATCATACCGCCGCCGGGAATAGCACCCATTACTGTTCCTACTAATAGAGAAACAACAAGTGCGATTGCTAATGTTTTCGGTCCTTCGAATTCCATGTTGAAAATACCGAATAAGAAAGCAATTTTTAATACGCCACCTAAAACAGAGCCGTCTTTATGAAGTGTAGAACCAAGAAGGACAACTGTTTCGCGAACGTCTGAAGAAATACCCATTTTCTTCGTTGCTTCTAAGTTCGCTGGAATACTTGCGGCACTACTACAAGTTGCAAGTGATGTAACTGTAGGAGAGACCATGTTCTTCCAAAATACTTGTACACCTTGTTTGCGACCTGCAAGGTATGCATAGAATGTGAAGAATACAAAGAAATAAATTAGAGAAGCAGGATAGTATACCATTGCTGCTCGGAAGTAAGTTCCAAGAAGTTGTGGTCCGAATTCGCCAACTAATGCTGCAAAGTAAGCAGCAAGTCCGATTGGGGCGTAGTACATAATGAAAGATACAACCTTCATTGAAATCTCTGCACCAGCCTGTAGGAATGTAGCGAATGGCTTTCCTTTTTCGCCAACTGCTGAAGTTGCAATCCCCATTAAGATAGAGAAGAAAATAAGAGCTAACATATTTTCACGAGATAGTAACTTCGAGAAGTCAGATACTGTTAAAATACCGACGATTTGATCTGCAACACTAACAGCTTTGCCGGCTTTGTCAGGTTGTGTTAGTTCTAGTACAACACCTTGTGCTGGCGGGAATATTTTCACAACAATAATCATAAAAATAGCAGCTAAAATACTTGTAAATAAGAAAGTCCCAGCCATACTAGACATAATTTTACCGAAACGTTTTAATCCATCCATATTAGCAATAGACGATGCGATGCTAAAGAACACTAGAGGTACAACAATCGTAAACATTAAGTTTAAGAAAATGTCACCAAGCGGCTTTAAAGCAACTGCATCGGCACCCATGAAATAACCAATGAAACCACCAATTAGGATAGAAGATAATAAAATAAGTGGAAAGCGATATGCCTTCATAAATATATCCTCCTATCAATTAAAAAAAGTCATACTGAATCATTATAGCGAGTTAGAGTTCTCTTTACTAGGAGAATACGGATAGATGGAATAGCGCGAAAACCAAGAAATTTTTGTTTTTAAGCTCGGCATACAGCAGGAAATCTAGACATATATATTTGTAACCTAGTGGTGGCAAGGAGTGCACCATAATTTAGGTAGAGAAAAAAGGGGAGGGAAGCGGGATGAATATTTTACTTTGCTGTGCAGCGGGAATGTCTTCCAGTTTGATTGTTACAAAGATGGAGAAAGCAGCAGAGGCAAGAGGGATAGAAGTGAAAATCTGGGCAGTATCAGGTTCTGAAGTGAATAGTCATATTGATAAAGCTGATGTCCTTTTACTTGGACCGCAAGTACGTTATTTATTACCGAAAATGAAAGAATTATGTAAGGATAAAGGGATACCTGTTGATGTCATTCAATCCGTTCATTACGGACTTTGTAATGGAGAAGCTATCTTGCAAGCAGCGTTGTCAATGAAACCATGAGGAGAGTGGGATAGATGATACGGTTTTTAGAGAAGTATGTGATGCCAGTAGCAGGGAAGGTTGCAGAGCAGAGGCATTTACAAGCAATTCGAGATGGAATTATTTTAACGATGCCTTTCTTAATTATTGGATCGTTTTTCCTCATTATTAGTGCACTGCCAATACCCGGATATAACGAGTTTATGGCAGGTTTGTTTGGTGAGAATTGGCAGAGAGCTTTAGGGTATCCAGTTAGTGCAACTTTTAATATAATGGCTTTAATAGCTGTTTTTGGAATCGCTTACAGGCTTGGAGAGTATTATAAAGTGGATGCTTTAGCATCCGGGGCATTGTCGCTTGTGACGTTTTTACTTGCGACGCCATTTCAAGTTGCATATATTATACCAAGTACAAAAGAAAGTGTACTTGTAGAAGGCGCTATCCCAGCTGCATTAATGGGAAGCCAAGGGTTATTTGTAGCAATGATTATTGCACTTATATCTACTGAACTTTATCGATTTATTGTACAAAAAAAGATAATCATAAAGATGCCAGAGACAGTTCCACCAGCTGTCACGCGTTCATTTGCGGCACTTGTTCCAGGATTTATTGTTGTAACAGTTATTTGGATTTTACGCTTAATTATAGAAAATACTTCTTTTGGCAGTATCCATAATATTGTAGGACAAATTTTACAGGAACCACTTAGTGTAATTGGTGCTAGTCTTTGGGGCGCAATAATAGCAGTTATTCTCGTTCATGTTCTTTGGTCGTGTGGAATTCATGGTGCTACTATTGTTGGTGGTGTAATGAGCCCCGTTTGGTTGTCGTTAATGGATCAAAACCGAGTCGCTTTTCAAGCTGGGCAAGATGTACCAAATACGATTACGGCACAGTTTTTTGACTTATGGATTTATATGGGCGGTTCTGGTGCAACGCTTGCTCTAGTTGTCGGAATGTTACTATTTGCACGAAGTCAACAATTAAAAAGTTTAGGGAGATTGTCAATTGCACCTGGTATATTTAATATTAATGAGATGGTAACTTTTGGTATGCCGATTGTAATGAACCCACTTTTACTAATTCCATTCATATTAGTTCCAGTTGTGTTAACAATTGTTTCTTACTTTGCAATGGAATGGGGATGGGTCGCACGTCCGAGTGGGGCCGCTGTACCTTGGACGACACCTATTCTTTTTAGTGGATATTTAGGATCGGGCGGGAAAATTTCAGGTGTTATTTTGCAACTTGTTAACTTTGCGCTAGCATTCTTCATTTATTTACCGTTCTTAAAAATATGGGATAAACAAAAACTGGCGGAAGAAAAGGGGGAGTAAAGAACTAAAATGGATACGATAGAGACGAAAGCTTTTCATTTAATCTTGCATGGGGGAAACGCGAGAAGTTGTTCAATGGAAGCAATTGATTGTGCGAAGCGTGGGGAGTTTACAGAAGCTGAAGCTAAATTACAAGAAGCACTAGAGGAATTAAAAGAGGCGCACCGTGTACAAACGGAGCTTATCCAGAAAGAAGCTGGTGGCGAAAAGACCGAAGTTACTCTTTTAATGGTACACGCGCAAGATCATTTAATGAATGCAATTACGGTGAAAGAATTAGCGAGTGAGTTTGTAGAGTTATATAGGAAGATGTCGGTGGATGAATGAACCTTGCTTATGCAAGGTTTTTTTATCTTGAATTAACGGGCAGTAAAACACCCACTAATTAAAATTTCATTTTATGTATGTGCCTGTACCATCAGCGAAATGTTCATCCCACTGATGGTATTTTACAATCCTCCTTTTTTCGGATGAGTAAGAGTTATAATTAATCGGCAGTAACAATTTCTCCTATACCACGAATTAATCTTTTTATATGCATCCGCTCCGGTTTTAATATATTTACGATATAATCAATCGATATTTGTGGTTCAACGGTTGTACCGCAAGTATAACAGTCAATAGCTGCAAAATTTTGTTCCGGGTAAGTGTGAATGGAAAGATGGCTTTCTGATAATAACACTAATACAGTAACACCATATGGCTGGAACTCTTTTTTACTTACGTTTAAAACATGGGCACCAGAGTAATCTGCAGCTGTAACTAGATGATATTCTAAAAATTGCATATCATCTAATAGGGAAAAGTCCACTCCCCACAAATCTACTATTATATGCTTGCCAAAAGTAGAATATTCCATAGGGTAGCACTCCTTATTATAATATTGTCAAAACTTCATTTCCTGTTTGTAGCATTGATGTAAGATAAGATTTGATTCTGAATTTAAAAGAGCGAGGTTACGTTGTTCTAAATGTTCTTCTTTAAATTGAAATAAAGGAAAAAGAAGAGCAGGCAATGTTCGAGGAGTTGGTACTACATATAATTGTTCAATTTGATCGAGTACATGTGCAGAATTAGTAGCAAGATGAAATCCCCAGTCAGTTCCGAAAGAAGGAACGATTGTATGATAACTCTTCACAGTTAATCCAGCGTGTTCAATTGTATTACCGATACTCCAATATACTAGAGGTGCATCAGCAGGTGAATTAGATTGACAGACGAAAGCACCATCTTCTGTTAAGAATGTAGCTATACGAGCAAATAGTTCGCTTGTATATAAAGTACTTAATAATTCTGTCGCTGGGTCTGGAAAATCAATAATGATTACATCGTATAAAGATGAAGGTGAATTTAGAAATTCTTTTGCATCGCATACGTGCACGTTCACACGATTATCAAAAAAAGCATTTTTGTTTAAAGATACTATTTCTGGAACATTACGTGCCATATTAATCATTGCCTCGTCTAAATCAACAAGGTCTACATGTAGCACAGTTTCATATTTCAAAACTTCTCGTAAGGCAAGGCCATCGCCACCACCTAATATGAGAACACGTTTTGGATCAATTACTTTTGCCATAATCGGATGTACAAGTGCTTCATGATAAATTTGCTCATCAACGGAACTGAATTGTAGTTGCTTGTCCAAGTATAAGCGAACATCGTTTACTTGGACTAAATTAATATTTTGATAATTACTCTTTTCTTCAAATAGGCTCGTATGTTCACCAGCTTGTATTTCCTTTAGAGAAATTTCATCCCACACATCTAAGCTGTGTGAATCTGTAGGTACTATAGTTACATTTTCCGATTGTACTTGCTTATCTTGCTTATTCTGCTCATCCTGTTTGTCTTGTATATCATGCTTGTCCTGCTGTTCTAGTTCAAATTTGTCAGAGTCTAATTCAGAACGCTTGTCTTTTTTATAGCTTGTTATTCTATAAATCTTTATTTTGCTTTGTTTTCTATGTTTTGGCATAGGAATCCCCTTTCGAATTGTGTTATTTTATTCTATTTTATTTTATGTAATCTAGTAGAGTTTGCTTGGACAATAGAATAGATAGAAGACTGAGCCCAAGAAAATGTTGTTTTTTACTAGATTCCTACGATAAAAAAGTTTTTTTAGTGTTTTTTCATATTAAACATAACTAGACAACTAAACACTAATCTATTTTCATACAGTTATGTGTTAAAAGCGTGTTGTTTTATAACACACTGTGTGTTTTTTGGACGACACACTAATTGAAAGCGTTAACACACAAAGAAAATAGTCGAAAAAGTGCTGATTTTAGTGGTTTTAAAAAGTTGGCACGCTAATTGCATTAATAAATAGCGTAAAGAAAAATAAATAAAACATAAATTTTTTATACTACACAAGGGGGATTTTCAAATGAATATTTTATTATGTTGCTCAGCAGGGATGTCTACAAGTTTACTAGTTACAAAAATGGAAGCGGCTGCAAAAGCTCGCGGTTTAGAAGGCAAGATTTGGGCTGTATCTGGGGATGCAGTAAAAACGAATATCGATCAAGCAGATGTATTATTACTAGGACCACAAGTTCGTTACATGCTTTCTTCAATGAAAACACTTGCTGATGAGAGAAACGTTGGAATCGACGTTATCAATCCAATGCACTACGGCATGATGAATGGAGAAGCAGTTTTAGATCACGCATTAACACTTAAAAAATAATTAGGGGGGAAGCGAAATGCAAAAGTTTATTGCATTCATGGAGAAATATATTGTTCCTGTCGCTGGTAAAATCGGGTCGCAACGTCATTTAGCTGCGATCCGTGACGGATTTATCGCAGTTATGCCACTTATTTTAGTTGGTGCACTGGCATCACTAATTAATGGTTTTCCATCTGAGGCTTTCCAAGATTTCATGAAAGGTTTGTTTGGTGAAACGTGGAAACAAGTTGGCGGTGGAATGTGGACTGGTTCTTTCGCGATTCTAGCACTAATCATAGCATTTACAACAAGTTATAACTTAGCAAAATCTTACGGCGTTGATGGTTTGTCAGCAGGTATTATTTCATTTGGTGCGTTAATTATTCTTACGCCAACAACACCGAAAGAAGGCGGATTGAACTTAGCTTGGACAGGTGCACAAGGGTTATTCGTAGCAATTATTGTGGCACTCCTTGTTACTGAAGTATTCCGTTTCTTCGTACAAAGAAACATTACTTTTAAAATGCCTGATGGAGTACCACCAGCAGTTTTAAGATCTTTCGCAGCTATAGTTCCAGCATTTGTTATCTTAACAGTAGTTGCAGGTATTCAATTAGCAGTGAAATTAGCTGGTACAAGTGTTCATGAATTTATCTTTAATACGATTCAATCACCACTGCAAAGTTTAGCAGGGACATTACCAAGTGCAATTGTCATTGTACTCCTTGTTCATCTTCTTTGGTTCTTCGGTTTACATGGTCCAAATATCGTTGGTGGTATTATTGAGCCGTTATACTTACCAGCATTAGAGAAAAATATGAAGTTATTCCAAGGTGGCACATCTGCATTTGATGTTCCAAACATTGTTACAAAACCATTCTTTGATACTTTCGTATATCTTGGTGGTTCTGGTGCAACATTAGCGTTCTTAGTAGTTGTATTACTTGTAGCAAAAAGTGCACAATTACGCGGTGTATCTCGCTTATCAATTGGTCCAGGTGCATTCAACATTAACGAACCAGTAATCTTTGGTACACCAATTATTTTAAATCCAGTTTTATTCTTGCCGTTTATCATAACACCAATTGTATTGGTAATTACTTCTTATACAGCTATATCTATTGGTTGGGTACCAAAAACAGTTGCAATGATTCCATGGGCAACACCACCAATTATTAGTGGTTATCTTGTAACAGGTGGACATCTTTCAGGTGCAATTCTACAGTTATTCAACTTTGTAATTGCGATGGTAATCTACTATCCATTCGTTGTATTATGCGACCGTTCTGTTGTTCGTACTGAAAAAGCAGCAGCACAAGGAAATAATAATTCTGTACCTATGTAACATAGTAATTGTTCTCACAGACAACATAATCTGTGAGAACAATTACCTTTATATCATGTTCAAAAAGATGAAAAACATCTATATGAACACTAAACTATCATTAATAAATTCATACTTTAATAGACATGTTCAAACTGAAGGGGTATTTAAATCGGTTGAACCTTATAGAGAGGGCGGTAATTATGATGACTACAGCAGAACAAATTCCATTCCAATTGATTTTAAATAGTGGTAACGCACGAAGCTTTGCGATGGAGGCACTTCAATTTGCCAAACAGGGGAAAATGGCAGAAGCGGATGAAGCGATGGTAAAGGCAAAAGAAGCGATTAATGAAGCGCATCATTTCCAAACAGAGCTCATACAATCAGAAGCAAGAGGAGAAAAAACAGAGGTTAGTGTTCTTTTAATTCACGCACAAGATCATTTAATGAATGCGATTACAGTGAAAGAATTAGCAGCAGAGTTTATCGATCTTTATAAAAAGCTTGAAGCGAAAGGGGAATAAAGCATGACTGGAATTAAAATTGCTACAATCGGCGGTGGATCTAGTTATACACCAGAGTTAATTGAAGGATTTATTAAGCGTTATGATGAGCTTCCTGTTCGTGAAATTTGGTTAGTAGATATTGAGGCAGGAAAAGAAAAGTTAGAAATCGTTGGTAACTTAGCGAAACGTATGGTGAAAAAATCAGGCTTACCAATCGAGGTACATTTAACACTTGATCGCCGTGAGGCATTAAAAGATGCTGACTTCGTAACAACACAACTTCGCGTTGGTTTATTAGAAGCACGTGCAAAAGATGAAGCAATTCCGTTAAAGTATGATGTAATCGGTCAGGAAACGAATGGTCCTGGTGGTTTATTCAAAGCGTTGAGAACGATTCCTGTTATTTTAGATATTTGTAAGGATATGGAGGAGCTCTGTCCAAATGCATGGTTAATTAACTTTGCAAATCCAGCTGGTATGGTAACAGAGGCTGTCCTTCGTTATACAAATATTCAAAGAGTAGTTGGTCTATGTAACGTTCCGATCGGAATTCGTATGGGTCTTGCAAGATTACTTGAAGTAGATGCGAGTCGTGTTCACGTTGATTTCGCAGGTTTAAATCATATGGTATACGGACTAGATGTATACTTAGATGGCGTGAGTGTAATGGACCGCGTGTTAGAGCTTGTAACAGATCCAGAAAAGCAAATTACGATGGAAAATATCGCAGCGCTTAACTGGGAACCAGACTTTATTCGCGGACTTCGTGCAATTCCATGTCCATACCATCGTTACTACTACAAAACACGTGAAATGTTAGAAGAAGAGAAAGAAGCTTCTGTTGAAAAAGGTACACGTGCAGAAGTAGTAAAACAATTAGAAAATGATTTATTTGAGTTATATAAAGACCCGAACTTAGATATTAAACCACCACAATTAGAAAAACGTGGCGGAGCTTATTATAGTGATGCAGCATGTAGCTTAATTACGTCTATTTACAATAATAAAGGTGATATCCAGCCTGTTAATACACGAAACAACGGAACAATTGCAAGCTTACCACATGATTCTGCTGTTGAAGTGAACTGTATTATTACGAAAGAAGGTCCAAAACCAATTGCGGTGGGAGATCTTCCAGTACCAGTTCGCGGTTTAGTACAACAAATTAAATCATTCGAGCGCACAACAATTGAAGCTGCTGTTACAGGGGATTATCATAAGGCGCTGCTTGCTATGACAATCAATCCACTTGTACCATCAGATAAAGTTGCAAAACAAATTTTAGATGAAATGTTGGAAGCACATAAAGAGTATCTTCCACAGTTCTTTAAAAAGGTAGAGAAGTAAAAGCGGCGCTATTTAGCCCGCTTTTTTTATTCTATTAGGAGGTATTATGATGATTAAGTTAATTGTAAATGCAGATGATTTCGGTCTTACAGAAGGTACAAATTACGGCATTATTGATGGGCATATAAATGGACTTGTCAATTCAACGACGATGATGATGAATATGCCAGGAACAGAGCATGCGGTACGCTTAGCGAAAGAGTACAACCTACTCGGAGTAGGCGTACATCTCGTATTAACGGCAGGAGAACCACTGTTAAAGGATGTACCGTCACTCGTAGGGGAAAACGGATCGTTTCATAAACAAAGTGTTGTAAGGGAAGGGAATATAAATCCAGAAGAAGTTGAGAGAGAATGGACTGCTCAAATTGAGAAGTTTTTATCTTACGGATTAACACCAACTCATTTAGATAGTCATCATCATGTGCATGGTTTACCGATTTTACATGATGTTCTTGAGAGATTAGCGGCTAAATATAATGTTCCGATTCGTCGTTGTGAGGAAGATAGAGCGGTGCATCCATTTTCTGATGTGTTTTACAGTGACTTTTATGCGGATGGTGTGACGGAAGATTACTTTGTGAAGTTAAAAGAAAGAGTACAAGGTGAACAAACGGTAGAAATTATGGTTCATCCAGCTTATATTGATCCAGAGCTTGTGAAGCGTTCTTCTTACGTAATGGATCGTGTGAAGGAATTGCGTATTTTAACAGAGAGTGAGTTGCCAGAAGGCATAGAGCTTGTGAAGTTTTAATAGAAAAAACGACGGCTACATCATGCCGTCGTTTTTTCTATTTATAAAATGGACAGAATATATCCGCCAAAGGCTCCCAGTATAACGATAACCCAAGGTGGTGTTTTCCAAAAAGCTAGTAAGCAAAAAAGAAGCGAAGCGAAAACGAAATCTGAAGCATTTATAACTGTACTCGTCCAAATAGGATCATAAAAAGCGGCAATTAAAATACCAACAACTGCGGCGTTAACACCAAGTAGTGCGCCTTGTATGAATGATATTTTTCTCACACTGTTCCAAAATGGTAAAACACCAATAACGAGTAAGAAAGCAGGGAGGAAAATCGCAATTGTTGCGAGTATTGCCCCAAGCGTCCCGTTTAACACTGCTCCTATATACGAGGCGAATGTAAATAGTGGTCCTGGTACTGCTTGTGTTAATCCGTATCCAGCTAGGAACTGTTCTTTCGTCATCATTCCGTTTTGTACGAACTCACCTTCAAGAAGGGGCAGCACGACGTGTCCTCCTCCAAATACAAGTGCGCCAGAGCGATAGAAACTATCAAATAAAGCGATGTAATAAGAAAACGGTCTTAATATCGGTAGCAGTAGTAAGAGTCCAAAGAATAAGACGAGACAAGAAACTGCTATCTTTTTTGAAATAGGTACTTTTATATTTTGAGATTGGCTAATTGGTTGGTTGCGATATAAAAACCAACCGATAAAGCCACATATTATAATAAGGATGACTTGTGTCCAACTACTTGGCCATAATAAGGCAATTGCGGCAGTTACAATCGCAATCGTCGCACGGTTGCGATCTGGAGTTAACTTTCGCGCCATTCCCCATATGGCATGAGCGACAATAGCTACTGCTACAAGTTTTAGTCCATGAATCCAGCCAGCACTTCCAAGATCGAACTGATTAAGGAATGAGGCGAAGAAAACTAAAATAAGGACAGACGGTAAAGTGAATCCAATCCATGAAATAATAGCTCCTAATAGTCCGCCTCTTAATAATCCAACCCCCATACCGACTTGGCTGCTGGCAGGACCAGGAAGGAATTGACATAGCGCTACTAAATCTCCATAGCTTCGTTCATCCATCCATTTTCTTTTTTGCACGTATTCGTGGTGAAAATAGCCGAGATGAGCGACAGGACCGCCGAATGAAGTAAGTCCTAATTTAAATGAGACGAGAAAAATCTCTAATAATGTGTGAAAGATGTGTTTGTTTTTTTTCAAAATAACCTCCTATAATGTTTTTCTATGTGCATTATACAAGAGACTTTCAATCTACAGGAACGATTTTAATGTAAAGATTTTGTGAATCTTTTCTTTGTAATTAAAATTGAAAAAGTCATAAATGATTATGTCTAAACCATAAAGTAGTAGAAGTAGTGCTGGGAAATTTATATAAGGAGAATGCCTTATGACAACACATTTCTTTGCCAGGTTAACAGGTAAGAGGGAAGTGCCTCCTGTAAATACAGAAGCTTTTGGGGTAGCAGAGTTTATTTTTAGTGATGATTTAACGAAATTGCATTACAGAGTAATACTAAAAAATATAGAAAAGGTTACATCGTGTCAAATTCATTTAGGGAAGTCTACTCAAATTGGTCCTGTTGTTTTATATTTGTATGGTCCACTGGACATGCCCATCAACTTAAAAATCTTCACTACCCCCAAGTGTAAAAAAACGTTATTCTTTCTAAAAAAGCTAGACTAGAAAGGATGACGTTTTCTTATGAATCTCTCGATTC
>NZ_JAKUFX010000090.1:0-24375 GCF_022663635.1 Bacillus cereus group sp. BfR-BA-01356
TATTTTACATAAAATACTGGTCTAGTTTCGTGATGTCTTTTTTAAGCAATTTGTCCTTTGATAACTTCAAAAGATATTATTTTTCAGTTGACATACTACCGCAGGTCTTTGCTACAAAATGAAATTTTTATTTTGTTTTACGCGTCGCTTCTTCAATCAGCCAAGATACAATATTAAAATCATTAGCATCACCCTTTAAAGATGTTCCGTTCCAAAAGCATTCTTTCATCACTTCAAGTAATTCTTCAACAGCTTCAATTCATCTCATATTCATTTTCCCTTTCTTCCAAATAACTATTTTGTTTTACTAATTAGCTGATTAATTTCACAAACACCTTTATCAAACATTCCACGTTTCTTCACCCCGTGAATATTTTTCAAATAAAAATACATACTATTTTCAAGCCGCCGTGTCCACGGCTAATACCTCTTTCTTTTGCTGTATATTTTTTAAGAAATCGAAAATAATACCAACAAGCTGTTTGAACTAGCAGCATCACTCTTCTCGCAATGGGGATGCAAATTATCACAATTAGCTAACTCATTGAACTCACTGGCAGACAACCAAAATCGTTGTCTGCTTTTTGTATGAGATTTTTCGTTTTACATATACTACTTTTGAACCTGCAGACCAATACGAGCCATTTTGGTGCTTGGGATTTCCCTTCCGGGGATAAGTATTTTTTACTTATCCCTTTTTTGTATAGACACGTATATTTAGGGTAAAACTAATTACAAGCAGATTTTCTGTTTATGCGTAGTTCTAAACAAGATTACTTTTTCTCCTATTAAAGGACGGCAGGTACGACTGCTAGTCCTTTTTTCTTATTTCGCATATTATCACTACATTACCTTCATCGTCGTAAGCAATTTCCCCATAAGGATGGCAGTGGTGCTTCTCGAGTTCCTCATCGATCAAAACTAACAAATTAGTTTTCCAGTTTCCAACGATCGTAAACCAATACGAGTTTAATCCTTCATAAACTTCTCTTGTTCCCTTTCGATAATTGCGGAACGTGTAATGAAAATACTCGCTCACTTTAATACCTTTTCTTTCAACCAAAGTGTTCTGCCGAAATAGTAGACATAATAAGTTCCGTTCTCTTTTGCTACTGCATAACATTCCCGTACCGTTTGAATATGTTACAAATTGCTTTCTCTCGATTTTTCCGCTTAAATATTTTTCATGCATAAGTTGCACTTGTTCTTGAATGACGACATGGTAGTAATACCCTTGCTCTACTGGTTTTGGACTATAAAATTTCCTTTATAAATTTCAAATACGGTGAATGAAATTTTTGTTTTTTCTTGCCATCATCCTTGTTGTATACAAACAAAAAAAGAGCCACAATATTTTGCGACTCTTTTACAATTATAACTATTTAACGACCACGTCTTTGCTGACCTTGCTTTGTACTACCTTTTTTATTACTTGGTTTATTAAATGATCGGTTATTTTCATTTCTAGAACTATTTCTTGAATCACTTCTCGAGCTATTTCTCGAATCACGTCTTGATTCACTTCTTGAACCTTCGCGGCTATCTCTTTGACGATTTTGACCTGATTTCTTTGGAGCCGGCTTTGGTACCGGTTTTCCATTTTCATCTACACGTTTTATCTTCGGTTGTTCGATTATTTCTCTTTGTATTGGTGCACCCAGCGTTTTTTCAATTTCTTCTAAATGTTTTTCATCTTTCGCTGCAACGAACGTAATTGCAAGACCTGATCCACCTGCACGTCCTGTTCGGCCAATGCGGTGAATGTAACTTTCTACATCTTCAGGGATATCAAAATTAAATACGTGCGTTACACCATCTACATCAAGTCCACGAGCTGCTACATCCGTTGCAATTAAGTACTGAATTTTAGCTTCGCGGAAACTCTTCATAACTCTTTCACGTTTCGCTTGAGGTATATCACCATGAAGTTCAGCACAATTATAACCTAGTCCTTTTAAATTATCATAAAGCTTACTTGCTCTAACCTTTGTACGACAGAAAATAACTGCTAAAAACGGCTGATCACGATCCATAACAAAACGAAGTGCATCTGGCTTTGCACGATCTGTCGTCTCAATGACACGCTGTTCAATTGTATCTACCGTTACTTCTTCACTTTGTACTTGAATCATTTGCGGCTCATCCATATAACGCTTCGCTAATTTTTTAATATCTTTTGGCATCGTTGCTGAGAATAACATCGTTTGTTTACTACCAGGTGTCTCATCTAAAATATCTTCAATATCATATAAGAAACCAAAATAAAGCATTTGATCCGCTTCATCTAATACAATCGTTGAAAGATTACTTAAATCAATTGTTTCACGGCGTATATGATCTAATAATCGTCCCGGTGTCGCTACAACAATATGTGTATTACCTTTTAATTTTCTCAACTGTTGTGCGACATCTTGCCCGCCATATATCGCTAGTACATTAATATCTTCTCTTTGAACAAGCATTTTTTTAATTTCAGTTGTAATTTGCAGAGCTAGTTCCCTTGTTGGTGCAACAATTAAGGCCTGAACATCACTAGACTCTGGATCGATTTTTTCTAAAATCGGTAACACGAATGCTAACGTTTTACCCGTTCCTGTTTTCGCCTGCCCAATAATATCTTTACCTGACAGAATAACTGGAATTGCCTTCTCTTGAATTGGTGTTGCTTCTGTAATTCCATTTTCACGTAATGTATGATTAAAAGTTTCACTAATTCCTAATTCTAAAAAGTTTTTCAAATAGACCACTTCTTTTCCTTATTTTTCACATTAGCTTTCATTGTACCATTTGTTTCGCCAAATATGAAAAATAAAAAAATTCTTATCTTCTTTTTTTATATTCATCGTGTACTAGATGAACAAATTCTTTTTGCTTTTTCTCGGATTTTATTAATGTTTCCATTGTAAAAGAATATGAAATGAATTGTAAGGAACATATACTTACTCCTACAAAATTCCCATTCGAAATTCACGAATTTCAAGGGTACATCTATAACGATTACTTAAACCTCCAATACTACAATGAAGATATTAATGGGATTTTAAAAATCACTGTTTCACCAGTTCAAAATAAATTAGGCTTCTATGTACATAGGGGAGCTAAGTTCTACAGTTTAAAAAATAATATGAACGCATTATATAATCCTCATTTTGATTCAGCATATGAACTTATCTTTCAGAAGAATGGTTTTCAATATACAATTGCAATTGGTAACAAACGCTATATACAAGGAAAACATAACGTAAAGGATTTAATTAAAATTGCAGAATCTATGAATTAAAAAAACGATCTTTTCGATATAGGAAAGATCGTTTTTTTATTATTTTATACAGTAAGCTTTCCTCCATGATAGCAATAATACTGTGCTGCTTTAAAACTTTTAATCCTATTTAAAGACTGTTTCGCTTTTTCTATATCCAAACAAAAATTCGGATTAGCTATTACTAACTCACGATTCTCTTGAACAGCCGCATCTCCCGTAATTACACAGTCTAAATTCGGAAAATATAATGAAATATGCCCCGAAGTATGTCCTGGCGTCGCTACTATTTGACATTCATTATTCAAAATCATTTGACCATCATGCACTTTTTCATCGACGGAAATATGTTTTATATTTTTTAACTGTTGTATAAACCATTTACCAAATTCTTTTTCTTCATTTGGCATACGTTCTAACATTTCTTCAGCTTGAACTAACCTCTCTGATTTTATATCACCACTAATATAGTTAGATTCAATTTCACTAGCAATAACATTAATGTGAGGATATTTCACTTTGAAATCATATAAAGCCCCTATATGATCATCATCATAATGAGTAATAATTATATTTTTTAAGTTTTTCATCTCATATCCATGTTTTAATATTGCATTTTCAATTAAAGGTAAAAAACTTGTATATCCTGTATCGACTAATGTTAATTCATTATGTACTATAATTAAACTTGGATAAACACATTGTTTTTGCCCGTTAAATTCGAATTCAATTGGTAGTTCTATTATTTTCATTTTTCTTCCCCCATACCGCTTATAAAAGGCATAATAATAACTAAATCATCCACATACATCTTACAATATATATACTATGTAACGGAACAATGT
The DNA here is from genome assembly GCF_022663635.1 of Bacillus cereus group sp. BfR-BA-01356. Classification (NCBI taxonomy): domain Bacteria; kingdom Bacillati; phylum Bacillota; class Bacilli; order Caryophanales; family Bacillaceae; genus Bacillus; species Bacillus cereus group sp. BfR-BA-01356. Next base: position 4,105 of record NZ_JAKUFX010000090.1, read on the forward strand.
GAATCATTGTATAATCCACATTATATTATTTTGAACAGGTAATCCCTTATTTTTATGGAAATATATAATTAAGAAAAACAATAAAATTGATTAATCTCTCACTTCTTTGTCCATCCTTTTAAAAAATCTATGTTTTGTAAAAGGAGTGTTTATATGGAGAAACAGACACTTTGGAAAAAGTTCAAAAAAAGCTCTGTAAACCTCGGTAAATCTAGCGTATATGAAAGTATTATTTTATTCCACACAATGAAAAAGAAAGAATTACCTACTAAGGCGAAATTCATAATATTAGCCGCTTTATCTTATTACGTATTAACAATCGATTTCATTCCAGATATAGCTGCTATTATTGGGATTGGCTTATTAGATGATGTTTTAGCAATCGCTGTAGCGCATAAATACGTTATGAGACACGCAGATGCTGAAATTCGAGAAAAGAGCAAAGTAAAGATGGAGTCATTATTTACTTCAGCACAAGCATAATGAAACTATCTAGTCATTTACCTACCTTTTTACTTTCAAATAAAGCTAACTGTAATTAATGATAGTTCCACCTCACTGAATATTACCCTTCACCATGAGAGCATAGCAGAATAAATTCCTAAACAAAAGCTTTTCTCTTAGCTCTCAAACCGTAAACAAATTGGGAATCAGCACTTGTTCCTAAGTTCTGACTCCCTTTTATTTATTCTTATATCTATCTGTTATACAGTTTCATGCGTTCCCTTATATAAAACTGCTATTGCCGCTACTATAAGAATCATACCCATAAAAGCAGGTGCGGCATGACCAAGTGATACATAGATTTGTCCTCCAAGAATAGGACCAATCATTCTTGCTAAAGCTTGAATAGATTGGCTTCCACCTTGAATCCTTCCTTGTTCACTAGAACTGACAGACTTTGAAAGCATCCCGTTGAATGAAGGCCCGAAAATTGAATCCCCAAAACCATACATCAGCATTCCAACGATTAGTAGTGGATAGAGTGAAAACAAAGCTGATGCCGCAATAAAACTGTATCCTATAATCTCCGAAACCATCCCAAGAATTGCTATTTGTTTATCACTAAGCTTGATTAAAAGCTTTGGCATGATAAAACTTTGTGAAACAATGTCTTGAAAGCCCAAAATTGAAAACATAAGTCCGATTAATGCAGGTTTCCAACTGAAAGTATCCATTGTAAATTGTGTAAAAATTGCTTGTAAAGATCCGTTAGGTATCCAAAGTAAAAACGCCGAGACAAGTAACCATTTTAAATTTTTCATGGAAAGTATATTTGCTAGCTGTGCAAAAGGATTCAACCTTACAAAAGTAATCTCTTTCAATCTATTATTTTTGTCAAGGCTCTCTGGCATATATTTCATCCCATATACAACATTTAATAAAGTTATGATTGCTCCAAAATACAAAGGTACAGTAGCACCAAACTTAGCAAGTAATCCTCCAAGGGTCGGGCCAATGATAGTTCCCGCACCTACAACTGCACTCACCCATCCAAAGTATTTCGTTCTCTGCTCTTTTGGAATAATGTCTGCAAAATATGCGAAGATAGTACTTATGCTCCCGCCTGTTATTCCTTCTATTATGCGTCCAGCAAATAGTACCCATAAAGCTCCTCCTATACCAAAAACTAAGTACCCAATTGCAGAACCAAATAAGCATATTAAAAGTAATGGACGACGCCCATATTTATCGCTTAAAGCTCCGAGTACTGGGGCAGCAAAAAACACGCAAGCCGCATATACGGAAGTTAGTAGTGTAACAACTAATGCTTGTTCTTCTGAATTACTTATATATGGCTGTACTAAGAATGGAACTACAGGCATGATGATACTGAAACCTATACCACAAAGAAATACAGACATAAGTCCGAATAGTAAAGCATGTTTATCTATGTTTTTTTCAGTTTCCCTTTCATTTTGTGATCTAAATATAGACATTTAACTTCTCTCCTCAAAACATTTTGTTGCTGTGTCAACAAAATGTTAACTCTGTTTTGTTGATTAGTCAACAAAAATAACATGATAAAAAAGCAGCCTATTCTCATTAGAGTAAGGCTGCCCGTAAAAGCCCGATTGGTGAGGGCTGATAATCAGTGGAGATGAAGAAAACCCCCACTGATTAATGTTTCACTTTATTATTAAAATGTATTACGATTTAATATGTACACCTTGTTTCTTTATTTCTGCATCCAAATGTCTACTATACTTTTCCACGAAACGAATTATACTGTCGAATTCTTCTTCAGTTACTTGCTCAAATACAGCTTTATCCCGCTCTTGAAACTCTTTGTGCAGATTTTCATGGATTTTATAAATTTCTTTCCCTTGTTCGGTAAGCCTAAAATAAATTTCTTTCTTATTTTCTGACTTTTGGTAGCTTTCAATAAGGCCTTTTTGTATGAGTTTCTTAGTCATTCTACTTATAGCACCGCGAGTCACATAAAAAGCCTCTGCGAGTTGTGTCACGTTAGAATCTGCATTGTTTTCAATATATTCAATGCAGTGAACTTCAGAAGACTTAAAACCTTTAAGACCTTCTTCCATCTTATCTTTATTAAGCCAAACCAGCTTATTATATAATTCCCTGAAACCGTTCATGACCTGTTCTTCTTTATTCATGACCTGCCCTCCTCACCGCTCATTAGCACATTAAAACTATTATATTAAATTTCTGCTTATGTTTCGACAATATTGAAATAATTATTGTAACGTTCAAGATATGTGTAAAAATTGGCGCTTAAATAAAACAATTCATTAAACAGCAAAATTATTGCTACTTACAGTAAACGGTAGACAAAAAGTAAGAGCTAAGATCATTTCTCTTAGCTCTTCTTTTATAAAACTATTTCACTTCATTAGCGACAAAAAAGTGCTCACATACACTTGATATGCGCTGTAAGTCCACGTTCCCACCGGATATAACAGCTACTACTTTTTTCCCTTTTATATAACTATCAACTTTTCCTGCAAGAAGTGCAGCAGTTGCTAATGCACCTGCACCTTCTACAACAGCTTTCCCACGTTGTAATAAATCTTTCATCGCTACTTCCAGTTCTTTTTCTGATACAGTTACAATATCATCTACTAATTCTTTTACAATTTCAAATGTTAATTCCCCTGGTATTTTAACTGCGCAACCATCTGCAATAGTAGGTGCCTCATAATGTTCTACGATTGCTCCTTTATCGTAAGATGCCTTCATTCCATGAACATTATCTGCTTGGACACCAATTATATTAATCGATGGATTAAAAGATTTTAATGCTACAGAAATACCAGAAATAATTCCGCCTCCACCTATTGGTACAATAACAGTATCTACATCCCACATATCATCAAGAATATCTAATCCAATTGTACCTTGACCAGCCATTACCTCTACATCATCATATGGATGTAAGTATGTCTCACCTGTTTCCCTTATAATTTCTTCACATTTTGCCTTTGCATCATCAAAGGTTTCACCATGTAAAATCACTTCAGATCCATATCCTCTAGTTGCTTCAACTTTCGCCTGCGGTGCAGAAATTGGCATAACAATTTTACTCTTAATACCGAGTAAATGAGCAGATAATGCAACTCCTTGTGCATGATTACCTGCTGAACATGCAATTACACCTTTTTCTTTTTCTTGATCCGTGAGCCGCGACATTTTATTAAATGCGCCACGGAATTTAAAAGAACCCGTTAATTGCATATTTTCTAATTTCAAATGAATTTCTCCGCCCGTTTTACTAGTCAAGTAAAAAGATTTTACTAATGGCGTTTTACGAGCATTTCTATCTAGAATCTTGTGAGCTTTTTTAATATCGTCTATATGTAATGGTAGTTTTCTAGTTATCATACTTACACCTCTTCCAATGTTCTATTCCTAAGTTTTCGTAAGTCGTAGCTCCTTTATACGAAAAGAAAAAGTCTTTATATATGTACCCCACTCTGAAATAAACACATTTGCAAACAATTTAACATCCTCTTCATGTCGCGTTCTTTATAATGATTTAAACATGCAATTTGGATCCAATTATTCTTTTGTAAATAAGATGACTCATAATGAACGATGTATCCTTGTAATGCTAATGTATCGCCTACTACTTTAGAAGAATAATCTTCGCTCAATACAATAGTAAGTATAATTGGCGCGGCATGTTCTTTAGGTGAAACAAGCCTTAAACCCATATCAGTAATAACTTCTTCAACATAATCATATGTCTCTTTAATTTTTACAAATGCCTTTTCATCTTCAAATCTCTTCAAAGCTTCTTGCAATGCATAAATTAAATTCCATGATTGTGAGTATGGAATACTTTCATTTTCTTCATACATGCCAATGTCCATATAGGCCGGCACAGCCTCGTTTATTTTTACAATGTGGTTATGAAAAACGAAAGAAATTCCTGTATATGATTTAATCGCTTTACCACTAACACCACTTGCAAAATACACATCCTTCAAGTCTAATGGTATTGCTCCAATTGAGCTTATGCAATCTACACACAGTTTCATTTGATTCTCGTTACAAAGAGTATTTAGCTCGTTTAAATCGTTTAACATTCCAGTAGATGTTTCATGATGAACAAACCAAATCCATTCATAATTTCCAGTTGTCATAATTTCTTCTAATTCGGTATAAATAAATGGATCTCCCATTTCCTTTTTATAAGTATCAAAATGTAACCGTGCTCGTTTTGCATGTCCAACTAATCTATTACCAAATTCCCCATTTGTTAATACTAGTCCTTTCCCTTTTAAAGAACGTAACTGTAAAGCAATCGTATCATTTGCTAACGTCCCTGTTCCTAACATAAGCTGTACATGTTTTGCTTTTGTCATGTGAAGTAACCGTTTTTTCACATTGTCCATCATCACTTGAAATGACTTAGAGCGATGGGAAATAGGTCGCGTAGAAAATGCCTTTCGAACGTTCTCTTCAATATCTACTGGACCAGGTAAAAACGTATATTCTTTCGTCATAATCCCCCCAATACTCGACTCTTCAAACATAGCAGGGGTAACATACATTGGCTGGAAGGCTGCTTCTTCTGTACCAACTAACGTATGGAAAGATTTGAATCCCATTTGCTCATATAAAGCTAGTTCACGTGTTGTTGCAGAAATGAGTGCTAATTCATATCCATTTAGAAGCAAATAACGATGTAGAAAACGAATTAATCCTAACAACGCTCTTCCATTTCTATATTCACGTTCTACTGAAAGTAAACGAATTTCATACACTTTTTCTCCATGCTCTTGCAAATAAATATCTAAATTTGAAATTTTATAATCTAACGAGAATGGTCGTTTTCCCCGCACTGCGACCATACCTACTAATCTATCCTCATCTAAACAAATTAAATATGTATTTTCTTTATGAAACCGATCTATACGAAACCGTTCTTTCGTTTCTTCATGTTGTGGTATCTCTTCTACAAAAGTTTTATAATTCAATTTATGTATACTTTCAAATTCCCAATCTTGATCAGCAACTTTATAAATTAACCCCATGCCTTATCTCCTTTATCTATTTAATAAAAAATGATAAGTGGAGATTATCCCCACTTATTAAACACTCATTTTATTCTCGATTTACATATAGAATAAGTACAATAATTATTCCACTTAATATAGTGGTAACAATAGAATAAGAATAAAGAATCATACAAATTGGTAAACAAGCAATCGTAATTAGTCCTGGCTTCGTAAACCCTTTAAATATTAAATAAAATACAATAAAAATGCCTAAGAGGGTAAGCGCTATCAAATAATCAAATGCGATTAGTCCTCCTATAAATGTTGAAATACCTTTACCGCCCTTGCCTTTAAATAAAACTGGATAAATATGTCCAATAATAACGGCCAATAATGTTAACATTACGAATGTAGGATCTTCAAAAAGATATTTTGCTACAGCAACAACGATTGCCCCTTTAATTGCATCACCTAAAAATGTAGCGATGAAATACCCTTTTCCATATACGCGCCCCATATTTCTTGCGCCAGGATTTCCGCTTCCTTCATCCCTAATATCAACGTTATGTCTCAATTTTGTTACTATATAAGCGGTCAATATGTTTCCAATTAAATAAGAAGCCACCAAATATAAAAACTGCATACTATTAATCATGTAATCATTCACTTTCTACATGGGAATACATATACAATATTCAATTACTACGTATATTGTACGTTTTTAACATACATCCCTTTATACATTTTAACATCATATTTTTACAAATCATACAAAAATTCTCATACCTATTTTTAAAAATATATATCCCTCATTAAATAATATGTTCCTTTCACTGCCATTTCTGCTTGTGATACGAATGTAATTTCTTTCATACTTTCTTCACACCATTTCTTAAATACAGCAAATATTTCAGGAACTAAACGCAATATACTGCCACTTACTGCAATTGGCGTTGAGTGCTTAAAGTTCAACTTGTTATAAACATTTACTGTAATCCTTGCTAATTCCTTTCCAGCTTGCATCATAATTTCATGCGCATCATCATTGCCATCTCTCGCTTCCTGAATAACTAATGGGGCGATTGCTGCAATTTTATCTTTAGAAGAAGTATATACTAAGCTTTTTATATGAGACGGTGTCAAAAGTTGAAACTGCCTTTGAATATTCAAACTCAATGGACAAAGACTGATTCCTTGATCGAACTGAATTGCCATTTTCTTTAAAGCTTGTAATGCAATCCAATATCCGCTCCCCTCATCTCCTAAAATATGTCCCCATCCACCGCTATACTGATATACTTCTCCTTTCTTTCCTATACAAATTGCACCTGTACCACCTATAGTTAATATTCCATCCTTACCTTTTAAAGCAGCTGCATGTGCGATCATTGCATCATTAAAAATTTCAATTTTTGTTCCGTATTTCTTTTTTAAACGTAATGTTAATTCATTTGTATTCGCTCCGCTTATACCAGCTAATCCTAAACAAACACAAACGCAATGCCCATTTATTAAACTCTTCTGGCATTGATTAATTGCTTCCATAATATGCACAAGAGCTTCTTCAAAATCTATTAATATGTTTCCAAAACCACTGGTAGCTCTTACAAGTTCATTTCCGTCTTTATCAAATGCAATTGCCTCGGTCTTTGTTCCCCCGCCATCTACTCCAATCATATACTTCATATGTTCGCCTCATTTTCATCTGCGTATGGAGGGAATGTTATATTCCCTAAAATTACGGAATTCTTAGCACCTGTTGCGCTCGGCACATTACTCGGATTACGATGATACGTTTCGTTTGCTAAAATAGCAAATGCAATTGCTTCTTTCGCTGCTGAAGAATGACCAATATCTTCTTGTATACATATGCTACATTTCTCTTCCCTTAAACCATTCCGTAACATTTCAACAAGTGTATTATTATAACTTCCACCACCACCTAAAATCACCTCATCAATTTCATAATACGGCAAAATAAACGCCTTATAATGATGAACAATTGAACATGCTGTAAACATCGTGACAGTTGCCAATATATTTTCTTTACTATGCTTTTTAAATCGATTCAATAATTCAGTCACAAACGCTTCTCCAAACTGTTCTCTACCTGTTGATTTTGGTGGTTTCATGTTCAAAAATGGATGGTTCATACAGTATGTTAAAATTTCATCTACAACTACCCCCTGCTTTGCAATCCAACCATTTTGATCATATGGTACATGAAATAATCTTTGACATACTTCATCGATTACCATGTTGCCTGGTCCAGTATCGAAAGCAATAACACTCTCTTTACTTCGTTTACTTGGAACCACTGTAACATTACCAATCCCACCAATATTTTGTAGTAGTCTATTTTTAGTTTGATGCCGATATAAAATAATCTCTGAATATGGTACAGGTGGTGCACCTTGTCCCCCTGCCGCCATGTCCATCGTTCGGAAATTCGAGATAACCGTCGTGTTCGTTTCATATGCTATTACTGCTGGTTCCCCAATTTGCAATGTTGAAGAAATAATATTCCCTTCTTGCTTTGGCTGATGATAAATTGTTTGTCCGTGAGAGCCTATTAAATCTAATTGTCTCAAAGGAAAATTGGCCTCTTTACAAACTTCCTTTACAGCATTGGCGAAGCATAAACCAAGTTTAAAATTTAAACTACATATAATTTGGACATTCGAAGTTTCAATTGATAACGCTTGTTGGATCTCATTTTTCATATCATTACAAAATGGAACAGTAGTAAAATGAATGAGTTCGATTTTAGAATCTACACCACTTCCTTCTATATGAACGAGCGCTACATCTATTCCATCTAATGAAGTACCAGACATTACCCCTGCAATATACATAACGTGCATGACCTCCTATTTACTAAAAAACAATCATGTAAGTAACGAACGTACAACCAATCGAAAACAATATAAATCTAAAAAACAACTGAGCTTTCGATGCAAACGATCCATCAATGAAAGAAACAACTACCGTAAGCAAAACGCTTGCCGCAATACTTGTAACAAGCCAGATACTATGCATTTGTGATAGATTTAGCATGCCTAATAAAGGGACAAAAAGTAAATTTGCACAAATCACTCCAAATAATAATAAAAATACGCCTTTATAACTAAATTTTATATTCATTCTATTTCCCCCTTTCTAGTTTTAATGTGAAAGAAGTGATAGACAAAAAGTCTATCACTCAAAATAACAGCGTGCAGATTAAGGATTAACAGATTCCCCATCACCATTTTTTTCAATTTCAAGCATATTTTTGTCGTACATTTTAAAGAATGGTAAATAAATAAGGAACGATATTGCTATATTTATAAAAACTAATACAATCGCACGCCAATCTCCACCTGTTGCTAAATATGCACCAATTGGAGCAGGTAGTGTCCATGGCGGCATAATATGCGTTGGTGTTACAAATCCCATCGCAGTTGCTGAATATGCAACAGTTGCTGTTACAAGTGGTGTAATGATAAATGGGATAATTAAAATTGGATTTAGTACAATCGGTAATCCGAATATGACTGGTTCATTAATATTAAAAATACCCGGAACAATACAAGTTCTTGATAATGCTTTCGAATATTTCGATCGACCAAATACAATCATAGCTAATACAAGCCCTAACGTCGCACCAGAACCGCCAATCCATATAAACCATTGATATAACGGCTCTGGTGAAATAAATGGCAACTGATCTGCTCCACTAGCAACTGCTTCACCATTTTTCCCTAGATATACTTCCCATAATGGCCGAGCAACAGTTCCAACAACCGACACACCATGGATGCCGAATGACCAAAAAAACGTAATTAAAAACACTGGAATCATTACACCGAAGTAACTATCCCCAGCTTTTACTAATGGTGCTGCTAATTTATCAACAATATGGTGTAAATCAATGCTAAAAACGACAGTTACTAGACTCATTATAATAATAACGAATGCTGCAGGTATAAGTGCTTCAAATGAACGCGATACAGATGGCGGTACTTGTTCTGGCATTTTAATCATTACATTTTTCTGCTTACAAAATCTTAAAATCTCTACGGATAAAATAGAAACAATCATCGTCACAAATAATCCATGACCTCCGAGATTTGTCATCGGAAGCATGAATCCTTTTTTATCAATTAACTCAGGCGTTAATGTTAAAAGTAGTGAACATACCGCGAGCTGTGCTCCTGATAAAGCATCTAATTTATAACTTTTCGCTAAATTATATCCTATTCCAAATGCGATATATAAAGACATAATAAACATGGTTAAACGATATGGTATCAATATACTTGTTTGATTCTTTAATGCCCAAACTGATATGAAACTATCTTTCGGCAGTGGTGGAAATGCTACTATTAAAAAGAAGCTTCCTACTATAATAAATGGTAACGCCGAAATAACTCCATCACGGATTGCTTGTAAATGTCTCTGCTCAGAAAGCCTTGCCATCGGTCCAGATAAGTTTTTATCAAGAAACGTGACAAACTTATTCATAACGTTTCCCCCTAACTTATTAATTCATTTACAGTTTTTAATAAAGTCGGGCCACCAAGCGGTGTGTATGCTTGCGGCGGTATGATGCCACACGGAATAGATTCCTCCTCTGCAAATTTTTTTACAGAGTCAAATCGGTGTCTTATTTGAGGTGCCACCATTACGACATCCCAGCCATTCTTTACTTCTTCCTCTACCTCATTCGTTCCAATTGCATGCACTTCCATGTTCACACCATTTTTCTCCGCTTCTTTTTTTAAAGCGTTTACAACAATTGCACTGGACATTCCTCCAGAACAGACGAACAAAACTTTCATTTATTAATCCTCCTATACTTATAATTTATTACCCTTCAAATGAAAGGAAGTTTCACTTTACTAACAAGCATATGAAGTAGTAAATGAATTTAGTTATAATGAAAGTAAATTTCATTAAAAATATTTTTCCTATTAAATTAATGTTTCAATATGCAATTTTCTCTATTGCAAGGTCAACCTCGCCTCAGATATTATTTTAAATAATCATATGATAGGGAGGCTTATAAATGATCGTTAAACGTTTATTAATGATATGTTGTATCGTTATCTTGTTCATCCCTTTCTCTTTCATTCCCCCTCACTCTACTTATGCTGAAGTAAATACTACGTACAAAAAACATGAATTACGTGCTGTATGGATCGCATCAGTTCTGAATATTGATTGGCCCTCAAAAACTGGCTTACCTATTGAAAAACAGAAGCAAGAATTTATAAGATTATTAGACGATGTAAAAAGCACTGGTATGAATGCAGTTGTTGTACAAATTAAACCAACCGCTGATGCTTTCTATCCTTCAAATTACGGTCCTTGGTCTGAATACATTACAGGAACACAAGGAAAAGATCCTGGTTATGACCCGCTCGCATTTATGATTGAAGAAACTCATAAAAGAAATATAGAATTCCACGCTTGGATTAATCCATACCGAATAACGATGAATCACACCGATATAAATCGATTATCAAATAATCACCCTGCAAGGCAACATCCCGATTTGGTTGTCCCTTATGGCGGAAAGTTATATTACAATCCCGGTATTCCGGAAGTGAAAAAATTTATAACAGAAGGCGCTTTAGAAATCGTACAAAATTACGATATTGATGCGCTGCATATGGATGATTATTTTTACCCATATAAAGTAGCCGGTGAAGAATTTCCAGATCAGAAAACGTACGAAACATATAATAATGGTAGATTTACAAATATAGAAGATTGGCGACGTAACAATGTAAATGAACTTGTAAAAGATTTAAATACTGCTATAAAACAAGAAAAATCATATGTAAAGTTTGGCATTAGTCCGTTCGGCGTATGGCGAAATATAGCTGACGATCCCACTGGCTCTAACACAACCGCAGGCCAAAGAAACTATGATGACCTTTATGCTGACACACGTGAGTGGATACAAAAAGGATATATTGACTACATTACACCGCAAATATATTGGAATATAGGTTTCACCCCAGCTGCATATGACATATTAGTAGATTGGTGGGTTAAAGAAACAAATAAGAAACCGATTCACCTATACATCGGTCAAGCGGCCTATAAAATTAATAATAACTCCGTCCCTGCTTGGTCTGATCCAGAAGAATATCCAAAACAAATTGCATTAAACCGGCTATATCCTGATATAAAAGGTAGTATGCATTTTAGCTTAAAAGATATTAATAACAATCCACTCGGAGTTAAAGATAGACTTTCAAAAAACATATATAAACATCCTGCATTAATCCCGCCTATGCCTTGGCTTGATCATGATCCACCAAAACAACCGACTTTAAAAGGCGCCATTCCAAGAGATGAAGGTATTGCAATCGGTATCATTGACAATAGAGATAATGATTCTGCTTATTACGCTATTTACCGCGTGAATGGGAAAAATGAAGTGGATGTACAAAATCCCAAAAATTTACTTACTACTGTAAGAAAAACAAAACTTGGAGAAATTTATGTAGATAAAACCGCTATTTCCGGAGAAACGTATACCTATGTCGTAACTGCAGTTGATCGATTGCATAATGAAAGTGTGGCTTCTAGTCATACTACCGTTAGTGCAAAATAAAACCTCATAAAAAAAGCGCCTTAAAGCTGTGATACTTAGCTTTTAAGGCGCTTTTTGTTATTTATTCTTAAACTTCTCAGTCGCTGCCCTCATCTTCACATTTAAATCGTGATCAATCGAGTCGCGAATATCTCGCTCTACTACTTCCATTTCTTTTTTGAAATTTTCCAAGTAGATCTTCAGTTCTTCTTCCTTCTCTGGTCTTTGTGAAGGTGGTAATTGTACTACCAACGATAACATGGCCGTTAAATCTTTCATTAAGAATGTTTCAAGTTTATGTTGTTGTTCAAACATGCGTTGCTCTTGATAGTACGGAAGTGCATTTAATACCGAAATTGTAATATCATCAACCGTTCTTTGTAATGAAGGATTTATTGAGCGTTTATACGCTTGAATTGTATTTAATGCGTCTGGATAACGGTCATAAAAATACAATTTGTAAAATGATAAGTCTGTCGGTTTTACAGTTTGCTGCGTTTCTTGTCTTAAGAAATCTTTCACTTTCATCGCAGCCACATCAATATCTTCATTCGTAAGCTTTTTCGTAGTTTTTGCCATTACATGCACTTTTTTCTGCTTTTCTTTCGGTAACATCGAGAAGACTTGCTCTCTCGTACGTTGACCTGATGCACAAAATAGAGTATTTAATGTATTTTGTTCTTTCTTTCCTTCGGTGCGAATCCAGCGATAAAACAGTGGATGTTGTGTAAATTCTTGTAGAAACGGTATTGATTTGTTTGATATCTTATCTAGAGAATCTTGCGCTCTTTTATATGGCTTCGTCCATGAAAAATACAGTTTCCGCCCGAAGTATACGACTAAAACAACGACAGTAAATGCTATTAAAAGCAATGTACCGAGTAGTAATAGTACTGTTTGAATGAAACTCATTTGTTCACCTCCTCTAATAATCCGTTATTTCCTTGGACGCTGAATGAGTTTCTGCTTCATCTCATCATTAAATGTGTCTAGTTCAATAACGAACTTCTTGCTTGACTCAATAATACGTTCTGACGATTTTTCAGATGCTTCAATTGCAGCGAACACATTTTGGAATGATTCACGTAATTTATCCATGCTAATAGCAGGGTTTTCAAGCAATTTCGTCGTTTCTTCTGTATTTTGTTTTAACGCTTGAGAATTACTTAATACCATCGATTCAATTGCTTCATTCGTCGCATTTACGGCATCAATTGTTTTCCGTTGATTCGTTAATGCAAGCTGAATAGCAGCTGAAACTGTTACAACGTTTTGTGTCATCGTAATCGCATTACGTATCGCCTCTGTTAATTTTTCATTATTTTTCTTAATGATGTCTACAGAAGCTATAGATTGTAATAATACACTTTTCGCTTGCTGCATATTACGTGTACGTACAAGTATCTTTTCTAATGCATCGTTAATTAACGGAATATCCCTTTGACGCTCTGGGTTTTGTTTCTCAGCTTCAAGCATGCCAGCAAGCTTTTTCCCTAAGTATACTTGTTTATCAAGAGCATGAATTTTATCGTGCGATTGTTCTTTTAACATTTCAAGACCAACTGTATCCTCTTGTAAGTTATCACGACCAATTAGAAGGGATCTAATAATTTCCTCAATTTGCTTATCTATAGATTGATATTTATGCACGTATGTTTCAAGTGGATTTTTCTTAAATACTTTAAACATAATTTTCTTCATACCACTTGCTTTTAATGAATTCGGATCAAGCTCTGATACTACTTTGCGTAATTCTAACAATGTATTTGGAATTTCTTCATTCTTTCCATTCATCATCGCTGTGACAGGACGTTTTAATGCTGATAACGTTTGTCCTGCTGCTTGTTGTTCTTTATCCCCCAAATCTCCTAGCTGCGACAATACTTTCGATAAATCTGTATTTTGCTCGCTATTTAACTTTTGTACATAAAGATCGGCTTCTTTATTTAATTCATCAAGTTCTTCATCTTTTATAACTGTATCAACTACTACTTCTACATTATTATCTTTCACAATTGATACGGGTTCTTTTTTCTCGAGTTCAGTCAACAAAATCGCTCCTTTATTTATATGTGCGAATTTATGTGCACTATATTTCATCTAATATATTGTATTTCATTTGCAAACAGCCTATATGAAATCAATTTTCAAGAAATACCTGCTTATGCAGTCATTCCCTGTTTCTTACTATAAGTATACCTGTAAACAACATAATTTTCCTCAGACTTAAGACCTAGAGACCGACATGCTGAAGGCGGATTCTTCGTATGTTACGTATATAAATTACGTCCTTCCCATACTACTGCACGCAATCTTTTGACATACACCCTTTTTCAATGTGATAATTATATTACACTCAATCCTATTTCTTCTTACGCGCTACAAATGCTCCCTTTTGAAACGCTAATAACACTGTTTCAAACGTATCATCTTCTTCAATCATTTTTATAAACTCATCTAATTCACTTGCATGAGAAGTTGCATTATCAACAACAAGAAAACCTTTTGGTTGTAACATACGTTTTATATGTTCAAGCCACCACATGTATTGCGTACGCTCTGAATCTAGGAAAATAAAATCAAATGAATCATCTAGTTGTGAATCTAAAAATGCCCCTGCTTCTTGATTGTGAACATCAATCCTTTGTAAAAGGTTTGCCTTTTCAAAATTGATAAGTGCCTCTCCAACTCGTTCTGAAGAAAGCTCTACAGTTGTTACATTTCCATTTGTTTCTTCTACCGCATTAGCCAACCACAATGTAGAATAACCATTAGAAGTTCCAATTTCTAAGATATTTTTTGCATTACACCCTTTTACTAAAATTGATAAAAATTGCCCCATCTCACGAGAAATATTCCGTAATTTTTCTTCCCGTATTTTTTTATTCCGATCATGCTCTTCTCCATATTGTTCAAGTTGAAGTAATAATGAATCTAACGTATCCATTCTTTTCATCGCCTTTCCAAGCAATATGATGAAAAAGCTCTTGCTGCCCGTCTACTTTTATTATATGCGAAACGAAATCCTTTTTCCCGTTATATGACAAAGATTTATAATTTTTTATAGCATATTGTTTCATTTTTTGGTAAAGTTAATTTCTACGTGCAATTATTCCATTCATATTATTTCATATTATTTCATATTAAAATTGCAGTTATTAAATTATATAAACCCCATTTAAATGAATCGGTATTTCAAATTCAATTAAGCGCCCTTTTCGGACGCATTTTCTTTGTTTATATATTTCCAGAAGAAAGGATGCTTACAAATGAACGTGATTAGCTTAGATGCTGCTCGAAAACGAAAGCAGCATAAAAAATTAATGATTACTATACCGATTATTACACGTATTTATGAAGAAGACGGGGAAATTAAATTTGAGGTAGCTGGCGAAAAAGATGTACCTCTTGAAATGTTAGAAAAATAATAAAAAAACGCATTTCTAAAGAAATGCGCTTTTTTATATTTTTACATTTAAATGCATAAGTTTTTCAGGATTAACCATCATATAAATATTTGAAATCTTCTCATCCTCAAATGCAAACGAAAGAACATACGTTACTTTATTATTTATTGTAACTATAACTCCTGGTATACCATTTACCATTTTAAAATCAACAGTGTACTCTTCTGTCAATCGTTGTGCAATCCCAAAGAACAAGCGAATAATTCGATCTGCAGAATAAATTGGATTGATCGCAGTCGTAACTTTACCGCCACCATCAGCTTTGAGTATAGCATCTGTTTTTAATACTTCCAACATACCTTCCGTATCCCCACACTGTAATGATGCTACAAACTTTTCAACATAAGAAGCCATTTTCTCCGTGCTTAATTTTGATTGCTTCGGTTTCTCCAACATGCTTTTTCGTGCACGTTGAAAGATCTTCCTGCAGTTCACACTACTCTTATCAACAATTGAAGCTATTTCTTCGTATTCATAACTGAAAACCTCTCTTAATATGAAAACAATCCTTTCTACCTCAGATAGTTGTTGTAAAAGTAATAAATATGCGGTGGAAAGGGATTCTTTCATTATAAATGACTTTGATGGCTCATCACTCTCTTCCACAAGTGGCTCTGGTAACCACATCCCTACATACACGTTACGTTTATGCGCTGCCGATCGTAATTTATCAATTGAACGATTTGTCGCCATCTTACATAAATATGCTTTCATATTTTCTATAGATTGTGGATCTTCTATATTATTTAGCGAGATAAATACATCCTGAACGATATCCTCAGCATCCATAACACTCCCAAGGATTCTGTATGATAACGAAAATAATAATGGTTGATACGCTTCATATAACTGCTCCGTTTCCATGATGAACTGCCTCACTTTCATATTGCTTTAAAATGTGTAACGCTGCACGTTTCCCGCTTGCTACCGCAGCATCAGCTAATATTTCATCATGCCCTGCCCAATCTCCTGCAACATAAACACCTGGCATTTCAGGTATATTAGGACCCGGCTTTTCAACACGGTCAATATGAGGAAAACCATGTACTACTGTTATTTTCGGTAAATACTGCTGTGCAACAACTTCTCTTTTCCAATTTGGATGTAACAACTCCATCGTACTTTCCAACTGTTCTTTATCTTCATGAATATGATTCATCTCTAGCACAGGATTATGGTACTTAATTAGACTCACTGCAATTGATCCGTCTTCACTTAATTTAGCTGCTCTCGATTGATTTGTGAAAAATATAGGTCGATCTAATCCTAATACAAATTGATGTATAGGATTGGGTAATTGTCTCAAGCCAATATCTAATGCACCAACAGTAACCGGTACCGATTGTTCACTCCATTTATGCAAACTTGTTCCTTCTGCACCTTTTATTATTTTACAAGCCTCTTTCGGCGGAGTCGTCACGATGACTGTACCTACTTCAAAAACCTCATCATCAACACAATGTATTCTTTGTTTACCTTCGGAATGCTCAATTTCCACAACATGCTTTTTAGCCAAAAACTGCACCCCGATATCATTCGCTAAATCTCTTAATTTTGTTATTATCGTCTCCCAACCACCATCTACATAAAGCACTCCTTCTTTTATAGAAAGCTGTATTTGCTTTAGTACAGATGATGCTAATTGTATTGTAGGAGCAAACGTATATGTTGTTGTCCGGCATAGCGCATAAAATATATTGCGAACCATTGGATCTTTTATTTCATTTTCTGCCCATGTAGTTAGACTCATTTTCGAAACTTCTCCTACATCTAAATTTCCTAAACGAATCATAAGACGTGAGAATTGTACTTTTGCAGACCAAGAAAGTAGTGGTGTTGATAAAATTGAGCGAAAATCTGTTGGGATGGTGAATATATCCCCTTTCCATATTCCATGTGCTTTTGTAGATGGTATTCCACCTGGAAGAGTCATACCGAGCTCATTAAAAGTTATAAACGCTGCCCCACCTCTATATAAAGCATGTGCACCAAGATTCATGCAGATTCCATTTTTATTTGTAGTCATCCCTCGGCCACCGAATTGACTGGACTTTTCTAATACAATCACTTTCCTTCCAGCTTTCGCTAAATATATAGATGCTGTTAATCCAGCAAGCCCACCGCCAACAATTGCTATATCAAATGTATTCATAATAAAATCCCTCCTTAATCGTTCTACATACAAGACGAACGATTAAGGAGGGATGTGACATAAAAATAAATTTTTATTATCCTACTTTGTTTCTTTACTTTTTAATTCGATCATATTGCATACGAAATAACTCAATTGCAAATGGAATATCCTCTTCACTCTTTAAATAATAACTGACCCATCCTGATTCAGGTAATACGTGATGTGGTTTTACCAATCCTTGCTTCACTAATTCATCTCGCTTTAACTTCGGAAATGGTAAATCAGCTAATTTATCACCATGAAGATGCCCAAGTTCTTTCTTACCATAATTTATTTCAATACCACCAAATCGATGCGGTTTTTCAGAAACACCCGCCCAGCTGAGTACTTCATTTCTAATCATTTCACTAAATGACATGAACATTCACTCCTTATAAATGATTGATGTAATTTTAAATTAACATTTTCATTACTTTTTTCCATCAATCCAAAGTATGAATGGGAATACGAATATAGTTTAATCTTTATACTTTATACTTTATACTTTATTCTTTATGGAATAAGTGAATTTATTAAGCTACCGACAACAGCACAAAACAAAGATTAGACACATATCCTAATTTTGTAACCTAACTTCCCTATAGAAAGGCGGGTAATATAATTGACTGCAAACATCGACTATACCTCCCCCTCAACCAATTTTACTTATGATGTAAATAAAAGTAATTTTTTTCGGAAAGATGCCCAAAATTATATAAATGTACTTGGTATTAAACAATTAAATACTTTAGAAAATACTTCATTATTAGATATTTATTTAAGTACAGGAAATGTTGTAGAACCACATATTCATCAAAATGCAGCTGAACTTGTTTATTGTATTTCAGGGTCTGCTGTTGTTTCTTTACTTAATCCATTTACGAATCAAATATTAAACTTACCGATAAAACCCGGGCAAGTTGCCAATATTCCACAAGCGTGGTGGCATTATGAAATTGCTACAGCAGATAATACTCATTTATTAGCTATTTTCAATGCCCCAGCGCCAGAAGTTATTTTCGGTTCTGATATTTTAAGATTAACTCCGGCTCATATGATGGCCCATACTTACTGCCTCAATGAACAACAATGGAAACAAGCGGTTTCTCCTATTCAATCAACTACTGTTATTGGCCCTCCGGCAAACTGCAATCAAAACCGTGGAATGAAAAATTACCCAACCCAGCCCCTCCCTCAACAACATAATCCGTATCCCCAAGATTCTTATTACTTTCCTCTTTACTGGGGCTATTAATTTGTAAATTTTTAAAAGAATCACCATTTATCTCCTAGGAAAATACCGAGGAGATTTTTTTATTGTATCTTCTCTTCCTATTAATAATAGTAACAATTGATAGTGTACATACATATAATATTTATATATTAAATTGGAGGTGATAGTACTATGAGTAATTATAACTATCGAAAAAACTACTCTTATAATAAAAATAGTAGCTCTTCAGCATCCTCTCAATCTTCCAATTCTCAATCTTCCAATTCCCAATTGCAAAGAGACTTAGCCGAGCAAGGCTATGTAAAGAAAAAAGGATGTAACTGCAATAAAAATAAATAGTTTATTTTATGGATGAATTCTTTTTTTAAAGAATTCATCTTTTTTTCTGATCGAAAATTTTTAAAGTTACATAACTTATTCCTTAAATGAGAAAGGGTAAATTATACTTTTTTATACGAACTTAACAAAGAGTAATTGTTCAATTGATTTATTACTTATTTTCCAAAAAAATATAGTCCTTCCTAAATTTATTAGGAAGGACTATATACAAACCCCTGTTTAATTTCCTACTAAACATTGTAACAAATTAAACGATATTAATACCTGCACTTACAAATCCAGCAACTGCAGCTATTGGACTTGCTGCTGTTAATGAAACATATAACAGTATTTTATCCCCAGCTGCTACTGGAATAGCTTCAGGTATGATTCCTGATGCTGTAGAACCAATCGCTATTGCGGCAAATGCTGGTGTTAATAAAAGAGGTGCGCCTTGTACTGTAAACGTATTGCTTGCTGCAGGTGCAGTTAATATTTGTATTTGCACTTGAACAGGTGATAATGGAGCTAATGCAGCTGTTGCACTAAAGAAACCTGCTAATGACGTAATAACCCCTGCTCGTGGTGCTACAAATGCATAATCACCTACACCTAATGCTAATGTGATACTTGTTCCACCCGTTAATGCTATACCAGGCTGACTAAATCCAAATCCAAGAAGAGTTCCTGTATTAGCTACTAACGCATTAACTAACGCTGCTGGTGTTGTACCTGAAGCAAACGGAATAATAGCTCCGCCACCAGTTGCACCCGTTGCTCCTGTTAAGCCTGTTGCTCCTGTTAAACCTGTTGCTCCTGTTGGACCTGTTGCTCCTGTTGGACCTGTTGCTCCTGTTGCTCCCGTTGCTCCTGTTAAGCCTGTTGCACCAGTTAAACCTGTTGCTCCCGTTGGGCCTGTTGCTCCTGTTAAACCTGTTGCGCCACCAGTACCTGCTGGACCTGTCGCTCCTGTTGGGCCTGTTGGACCTGTCGCTCCCGATGGACCTCATGATCCTCCTCCG
>NZ_JAKUFX010000091.1:0-24369 GCF_022663635.1 Bacillus cereus group sp. BfR-BA-01356
TGATATATCACCCATACAATTTTTATTAACATAACCTATCATTATCAATAGTTAACGATGCTAAAAATTTCGTTATGGGGTAATTAAAACTATTAGCTTGATAGGGATGTGGATTTACCCCAGGTTGTGAAACCCCATCCACAGTCACACTATTTACGATAAATGTCGTTCCAATTGGGATCGGATCTTGAAAAATAACGTTCGTTGCAAGTACATTTCCTGTATTTTGAATTGTTACCGTGTACGTAAGAACGTCGTTAACCGTTGCAAAAGCTTTATCCACTGTTTTTCTCGTTGCTATATCAGCTATATTAATTGTCGTAACTACAGTATTACTTGTCGCTTGCCCTGAAACTGGTTGTTGACCAGGCACTGGAGTAAAGGTAAATGTTACACTCGCACGGTTTGGAATTGGATTGACAAGAGGGTTCGATGTTACTCGAACTTGAAAGCGCACTACAGTCGTTTGCGATGCATTAATACTTCCAAGATTAATACTACTTGCTGGATTCGCTCCTGGACGCGCTACTCCATTTACCGTAACGCTATTTGCGACAAATGTTGTTCCAGCAGGGATACTATCAACAAAAATAACATTGTTCGCAGTGACGTTTCCATTATTTGTGACATTAACTGTGTACGTTAATACATCATTAAGCGTTGCCGTCTGTAAATCTACAGATTTCTGCATACTTATAGTTGCTTGATTCACTGTCGTTTGTACTGTGTTTGAAGAAGACGTACTTGTAATAGGAGGACTACCAACGAAGGGACGGAATTGATATGACACCATTGCACGATTTAAAATAGGATTGGGATTCGGGAATGATGTTATTCGAACTTGAAATGTAACAATTCTTTGCGTGTTATTTGGGATTGTGCCTAAATTAATTCCATTAGCAGGGTTTGCATTCGGCTGTGTTACTCCCCCTACCGTAACACTACCTGCAACAAACGCCGTTCCGCTCGGAATACTATCACGTAATACAACGTTTTCTGCACTTCCTGTTCCTGTATTTGGGACCGTAATTGTATAAGTGAGAGTATCCCCTACCCCCGCGACTGTTCTATTAACTGATTTAACAGGATTAATAATTGGACCTGTTGCATCAATTTGAACACCAAAACCAGCTGCAGCGTATCCATCTCCATTTGTAACAAATCGAACCGTTGCTGATGTTTGACTGTTTACTAAAGATGAGGAGGCATCTACATTCGTAATATCCCACCCCTGTCTTCGGACGGCCAAAGCTACCCCTAACGGCTGATTCAAATCTCCAAACGTGCCGCTCGTATCTAAATTTCCACTGTCATTACAAATTTGTGACTGAAAGAAATTATTCGCAGGATTTCTCGGTCCGAATAATGCAACTGTAGCATTTGCATTCGGCCCAAAGCGAAGTTGATCTCCAACAATGTTAGAATCACCTTCTTGAGCAGTTACGAGCACTCTTCCTGTAACAGCTCCTGTTGCCGGCGTAGCAAAACCTGAAATTGTAGCATCAACTGGCGGGGATGAAGCATCGATAATTTCTTGACCTGCATATACTGACAAATTTCGAAGTGGTAAACTTGCATTTTGATACACAACCTCAAGCGTCCATCCAGCTGAACGACTGATTGTTGGGTCGGCTGAAGTTCTTGCAGCTGGCACAGCACCCGTTGTATATGTGCCTGCCCCACCTGCACTAACAAGATTCGTTACATTGGCAGAGCGAGCATAATAAAACTGATTTCCTACTGAACCTTGCTGCGCGGTAGCAGGATCTGGCGTAACAGAAAACGTCCCTGCTGGCGTTGTAAATGTAATGTTATCATTTAAAAATGGTAACACATCTTCCGTATCAGTCCGGAAAGTACCAGCCCAAACTAATTCTGCATATAATACACTGCTTCCCGCTGGAAGATTTAAAATTGCACTTGAAGAATTCAATTGCCATTCATCTGTTGTCCCTGCTGGGAACCCTGGTACTTGCAATGCTGTATTTACTGTCGTAAACACAGCAAGTGTACCAAAAATATTACCTGGTGCAGGTGATGTAGGGCTAAGTCCCAGCGTATTCCCAGTAAACGTGACGGCACCAGGTACTGTTGTCGTAAACCTATTTATAAAAGGCACACAATCATCTCATTTCAATTATAGTAAAAAGTGCTCTATACTATAAAATGTAGACAAACTATACAATGTACGTTGTCCAACAAAATTCCGCACATATGAGAGGGGTTTATAAAACTATGCGCTACGTTATCATAACAGGAACTTCACAAGGTTTAGGTGAGGCAATCGCTACGCAATTATTAGAAAAAAATACAACTGTCATCTCTATTTCTAGAAGAGAAAATAAAGAGCTTACGAAACTTGCAGAGCAATATAACAGCAATTGCATTTTTCATTCCCTAGATCTTCAAGATGTACATAACTTAGAAACTAACTTTAAAGAGATCATTTCATCTATTAAAAAAGACAATGTATCCTCTATTCATTTAATTAATAATGCGGGTACAGTTGCACCTATGAAGCCAATCGAAAAAGCTGAAAGCGAACAATTCATTACGAACGTTCACATTAATTTACTTGCACCTATGATTCTTACATCTACATTTATGAAACATACGAAAGACTGGAAAGTAGATAAACGCGTTATTAACATTTCATCTGGTGCAGGAAAAAATCCTTACTTTGGCTGGGGCGCTTATTGTACAACGAAAGCTGGTGTAAATATGTTTACACAGTGCGTAGCAACTGAAGAAGCAGAAAAAGAATATCCAGTAAAAATCGTCGCTTTTGCACCTGGCGTTGTTGATACTAATATGCAATCACAAATTCGTGAAACAAATAAAGAAGATTTCATAAACTTGGACCGCTTCATTGCATTAAAAGAAGAAGGAAAACTATTATCACCTGAATATGTTGCGAAAGCTATTCGTAACTTACTAGAAACTGAGGACTTCCCTCAAGGCGAGATTATTAGAATTGATGAATAACAAAAAGGTGTGCTAAAATAGCACACCTTTTTGTTTTACTTCTCTAAAAATATAAGCACAGACTCCGCAATTTTCTCATAACCAATTTCTTGATAAATTTTATTCGATATCGGATTCGCTAAATCAGTATATAACGTAGTCGTCTTATACCCTTCATCTAACATACGTTGACTAAGTGCTGCTACACACTTAGATGCGTATCCCTTTTTCCTTGCTTCTTTCGGCGTATATACAAAATTAACTGTTATATTATTTTTAGTTGGTCTCGTTTTTGCAGCTACAGAAACGAGTTTCCCATCCACTTCCAAACCAAACAGTCGATTTGTAGTTATTAATGTATACGCAGTTTGTTTTGCTTCTTCTTTCGTAGTAGGAAGCTTTACGTCTTCACAAAATTGATATATCCACTGTTCTATTAATGGTAATTCATCATTATTTACCGCTCGAAAAAGTCCATTCGCATTACACTTCTTCTTTACTCTGTTCAACTCATACACACCTTGCTCCATTGCAACATGCGTTTTTTTATTTTCTAATACTGCAATCTCTTCCGCTAATTTCTGTACAATTTTCTTATTACCGATCAATCCAGGAATATCCGGATATACTTTCGTTAATTCTTTTGCAAGTTCCTCAATAGTTACTCCCGCAATTTCAGAAGTTGCAACAATAATTTGTTTCTTCTCTTCTGTTTGCAGAAATACAACCGCAATTTCTTCTCCTTGTTTCGCTATCCCCATAAATGTTGGTTGTTGGACCATTTGTAATACACCTAATATGAGATTGTTTTCCTGCTCATTCTTTTCTAGAAATGGTGTAACATCTTCTTTAAAATGAAAAATCTCTTCATATACATGTAATTGAATCATCGACAATCTCTTCTCTCTATTTATATTTTAATTAAGTATTGGCGATTAATTCATTAAATCCCTCTTTTACGATTCAATAATATTCAAAGCTAATGTATTCAAAGCATTTTCAGCTTGTAAAATTCTCTGTTTTTCCTTTTCAAATACATCTTCTTCTTTTCGAAATGACTCTTGTCGATTTTTAATCATACGATTCATTTCTTTTTTACTCGGTCCACCGTATACATTTCTTTTTTGAATAAAAGCTTCTGGCGATATAATTTCTTTCCACTCTTTTTCTAATAAATTTATTTTAAAATGTTCTTGCAAGTACATATTTACCTCTTTGAAGTGTAATTCATGTAGTTCTTTTTTCTGCTCCAATAACATATTTGCAATAGCACTTGCTGCATGATGAGCATGCCGAAATGGAATTTCATAGTTTTTTGTTAAAACATCGGCGAAATCCGTTATCGTTATTGCATGTTTATAGGAACGACTTTTTAACGTTTCTTCTTCTACTTTCATCGTTCGGATCACTGCATTCATCATACAAAAAACACGAATTGCCTTTTCAATCCCTTTATATAAATATGGCTGCAAGTCATCTTCCGTATCGACAATATCACCAAATGGTGTATTATGAATCATTTGAAATACTGTAAATGCTTCTCCTAAAGCACTACTCGTAATTGCACGAGCGTGTTCAATTGAAACCGGATTTCGTTTTTGCGGCATAATACTACTGATTTGTACATATGGCTTTGCAACAGTAATACCGTCATATTCTTTCGTTGCTAACAACAAAAAGTCATGAATCCATCTACTCGTATTCGTCATCATTACCATAAGTAGCGAGCTAACTTCTAATAAATAATCCGCTCCAGCAACAGCATCATATGAGTTCTCAATTACATTTGTAAATCCAAGTAGATGAGCAACTCGTTCTCGTTTAATCGGGAAACTTGTTGTAGAGAGTGCAGCTGCCCCCATTGGAGACTGATTTAAAAGCTGGTACGTTTTTTTCATTCGTTCTAAATCTCTTTGCATCGTATCATAAATTGCTAACGTATAATGACCAAATGTTGTTGGCTGTGCTGGTTGTGTATGTGTATAAGCTGGCATGATCGTTTCCTTATGATCAACGGCAAGTTGCAGTACACTTTCTTGCAATAACAAATGATGTTCTATTAATCGTAATACATATCGCCTTAAACTCATGCGATACATCGTTACGCCCATATCATTTCTACTTCTACCAATATGCATATTACTTACAAAATCGCATTTCGCTTCTTGAGAAATTAAATGTTCGACTAAAAAAAAGAGATCTTCATGCTGCTCTGTATAGAGCAATTGCTCTTCTGGAATTCCCTCTACCTTTTTTAATGCGTGTAATATAACTTTAGCTTCTTCCTTTTTCATTAAATTTTCTTCCGTCAGCATCGTAATATGTGCTTTATGCACTTGAAACATATCTTTCAATAAGTAATTTCTTTGAAAATGAAATACATGTTGTAATACACAATCCACATATGTTTTCCCAGGGAAATCAGCGCCTTCACTCTTTATAAACTCTTCTTTACTTTGTTTCATCACCTTTTCCCCTCTCACCTAAGTATTACTACCCATCATACCCAGAGATAGAAAAAAAGTGCTTGTACATAAAAATAAACTCAGTGCTCTCTGCACCGAGTTTATTTAATAAAAGTCGCATCATACTTATCACTTTGCAACACTTGGAAATGTAAGTTTGCTAAATGTTTCCGTATTTCTGCACTATCGTCTTCATTTAAATTATTCGCCAAAAACACAATCTCGGTACAATTTCCATGTTTATCCATAGCATAAACTGCTTTTGTAACCGTCCATGGTGTGTAACCATTCTTTTGCCCAGCATGTCTAAATGTTTTACGGTATTTCTTGGCACTCATGTCTGTTTCAACGATATTTGCCCACACTTTTTCTTCAGCTTCTGTCAAGCCACCTTTATGGTTTGCCTTTTGAAGTAATACCATATAATCATTTGCAGAAGCTGCTGGTAATCTATCTGACCAAATTTTGTCGTAACGTTCCTCTAAATAAAGCGGAATTTCCTTCTGTAATAATGGTCCCTTCTTCTTTAAGCGTTCATGAATAATCATCGCATATTCACGATATTGCTCTTGAGACATTTCTTTTAACTTTTTCTCTATTTTATATTTTGGAACATGTAATTCTTTATGCAAATATCCCGGGATATACAAAGATGAAACGATTGGAAATAGTGGTTGATGTGCAGGAAGTGATAAACTTTGTAAATTTCGATTGATGTTATCTAATCCTAACAATTCCATTAAGTATTCAGCATTTGCATTCGAACTAAACTTAACCATTCCTTTTGCCACTTCTTCTAAAGAAACCGCTCCTTCAGTTATCTTGCCCGTCTTCTCCAAATACTTTTGCCATCTATCTTGTGCACCACCATCTGTATTCGGCACATAATAGCGATTCACATCATTAATCGACACGAAACTAGAAGAATCAATTTTCCCTTCAGTAACTTGTTTCGTATATTCAAGCGCCACAATTAATTTCATCGTACTAGCAACTGGCAATACAACATTTGGGTTTACAGAATAAACAACTTTATCATTTCTCTTTACTAGAAGCGCACTATTTTTTTCATCTTTATGTTCTTCAATAAAAGATGCAATATACTGTGCATCATCATTATTTGAACTCCACACTTTTTTCACTAAAAAGTTACCCGATATTAGCAAAACAAAAATACCCACAATTACTGCGCATACTATAGTTTTTTTCAAGTAAAATTCCTCTCCTATTGTGTAACTCTTCTCTATTTATCATTTAAAAACAAAATAATGGAGATGGTCATTTAAATAACCATCTCCATTATTTTAACTTGTATGCTCCTATTATGTCTACGTCATAAATTTCACAAAATCCTCAAGAAACTTTTTATAATGTAACGACCAACCAATTCGCACCCAATTTTTTAATGCTTTTGCATCAGGTTGAGGCCGAAAATCAGCAATACTCTCTCCTTTTGCAATTCCAACTGTATCTACATCGACACGACGATATACATAATCTAAAATGGATGGATTTGCCGCAACCATCATTGTAACGACGTCATGTACTGGACTACCTGTTATTTTCGGGTTTAACTTTTTATATGCTTTATAATAATACGTAAATATCGGCTCGATTAACTTATTAAAACTCGTTTTAGAGTGTTTCGTAATATATTTTACCATTTCCGGTGTAATAATTGCTTCAGATGTAACGTTAAGTGGCACTAATGTCACATTTTTGGCATTTTGCATAACTAATTGTGACGCAATGGGATCACCATGAAAATTCGCCTCTGCGACTGGTGTTACATTGCCAGGCATTAAGAAAGCACCGCCCATTATATAATATTCTTTCACATACTTCATCATCGGCTTTTCTAAAATAAATGCTGTCGCTAATGTTGTTGATCTACCAGCATCGACTATTATTAATTCTCCTTTATATTTTTCAAGAAGATCAAAAAATGTACAAAAAGGCTTTATATTTGGTGAAAAAGTTTTTGGAGGTTTAATTGGCCCTAAACCGTCTGTCCCATGAATTTCTGGATAATACGTCGTAATATCTCCGGATAAAGGAATTTTCGCACCATTAATAACAGGTATATCTTCCCGTCCTGCCATTTGCAATAAATATGCGGCATTACTTGTCGCCTTTTCTTGTGTTACATTTCCATATCCCGTTACTACACCAACAATATCAATATCAGGATGCAACAATCCATACATAATTGCTAAAGAGTCATCAATTCCTGGGTCTCCTAAAAATAACACTTTTTTCATCGACCTCAACTCCATCCCCTCAGTTGTTATTAATTTATGAATAACCGTGGATATACAGAATAAAAAAAGAACAAATTCATATGAAAAAACGCAGTCTTCTAAGGACTACGTTTTTTCAGCTAACCTATACTGTTTTTTTTACAGCACTCATACTTCCAATAACATAAGCGATAAACGCAAAACAAATTGGGAAGACAACTGTATGTATACCGAACGGATTTGGATAGAAAAGATGAATACACATATATGAGCCTACCCCAACTAAAATAGACGCAAGCGCTCCTGTAGCATTTCCTTTCCTCCAATATAACCCTAATACGATTGGCCAAATGAATGCTGCTTCTAATCCACCGAAAGAAAATAAATTTAGCCATATTAAAAAATCTGGGGGTTTAATCGCCGCTGCATAAACGAGTAGTCCTACAATACCAGTAATCCATAAACTTCCTTTTTTTATCGTACTGTCTGCTGCATCTTTATTTATGTAATTTACGTATATATCTTTAATAATTGACGAGCTTACAAGTAATAATAAAGAGTTTACTGTAGACATAATCGCTGCCATCGGTGCAGCTAAGAAAACTCCAGCTAACCAAGGAGGTAACACTTCCATCGCAAGTAGCGGCATTACTTTATCTGGTACCGTTATACCTGGAAGTACTACTCTTGCAAATACACCAGTTAAATGCATACCGATCATAATTGTGCCAACGACAACGGTTCCAATTATTAAAGCTTGATGCATCGCTTTTGAATTTTTATAAGACATGGCACGCACGCTAATTTGCGGTAAGCCGACAACGCCAATTCCAATTAAAATCCAAAATGATGTAACATATGATTTCGTTAAACTGCCATCTGCTCCGAATGGTGTAATTAACTTTGGATTAATTTGAACAAGTTCCTGCATAATCTTTTCAATTCCACCACCAGCAATGACAGTAGCAATTAAAATGATTGTCGTTCCAACTAACATAATGATTCCTAATAATGTATCTGATAGAGCAACTGCACGAAATCCACCAATTAATACGTACACAAGTACAGAAAAAGTAAATAAAAATAGTGCTGTTGTATACGATAGACCCGTTAGTGACTCGATTAATCGTCCCCCGCCGACCCACTGGGCTACTGTCGCTGAAAATAAAAAGATAATAATACATAACGCAGAAAGTATAACAACTGCTTTATTATTGTATCTCCCTTTTAAATAATCGATAAGAGTAATTGCTTCCATCTTCCTAGCGATAATTGCAAACTTTTTACCGATAACCGTTAAAACGATATAGCCTGTTACAACTTGAATCGCAGATAACAGTACCCATCCAAGCCCCATATTGTAAGCAATACCAGGGCCACCAATAAAACTACTTGCACTACCGTACGTAGCAATCATTGTCATCGCTAATAATAAACCGCCTAGCTCACGCCCACCAAGAAAATATTCTTGTAAAAATTTATTATGAGCAGTTGCTTGCACACGTTTTGAAGCATATACACCAATTAAAAATACAACGATAAACGAAATTATCATTGGAATGATTACATACCAATTCATCTATTATTCCTCACTTTTTTCTTCCTCATCGAGTGAAATATCTTGAAATACAAAACGAACAACTAAACTAAGTAAAATAACCATAACGATAAATCCAACGATACAGCTATAAAAAAACCATGCGGGAAAACCTAATACATATGTATATTCATTCGGATTTTTACTACCAAGCCCATAAGCAAATCCGTACCATATTATAAAATTAATAATAGCAAGTCCAAGACCAATTAACGCTTCTCTATGGGCTATTCGAAAGCGTGGATCATCATGATAATCTTTCATTTTTCCCCCTCCTCTCACGATGTATTATTGTACCATTGTTCTTCTAGTTTTTCCTACTAGAAAGCAAAAACAAGCAGGATTTTTTATAATCATATAGAAGCTTCTCTTACATTACATATTTTTTACAATTGTAACACAAATGAAATTTGAATTTTCAGTATTTCTTAATTATGATTTTAATTAGAGGCTTTCCATCTAGTTTCCACATCCTTGATTTCGGAATAAACGCCGTCTCGTACTGCGTTTACATTATATTTTCAAGGGGGTTATACAATGAGTCAACTAGCTGTAAATCTTCATGAAAAGGTAGAAAAGTTTCTTCAAGGTACAAAAAAGTTATATGTGAATGGATCTTTCATTGAAAGCGCTTCCGGAAAAACATTTAAAACACCTAACCCAGCAACTGGTGAAACACTTGCCGTCGTTTCTGAAGCTGGTCGCGAAGATATTCATAAAGCTGTAGTCGCAGCTCGTATGGCTTTTGACGAAGGTCCTTGGTCTCGTATGAGCACTGCTGAGCGAAGCCGTCTCATGTACAAGTTAGCTGATTTAATGGATGAACATAAAGAAGAGCTTGCACAGCTCGAAACATTAGATAACGGAAAGCCAATCCGTGAAACAATGGCAGCAGACATACCACTTGCAATTGAGCATATGCGCTATTACGCTGGTTGGGCTACGAAAATCGTTGGTCAAACAATTCCTGTTTCCGGTGATTACTTTAACTATACACGCCATGAAGCTGTTGGTGTCGTTGGTCAAATTATCCCTTGGAACTTCCCGCTTCTTATGGCAATGTGGAAAATGGGAGCAGCGCTTGCTACAGGATGTACAATCGTTTTAAAACCTGCAGAACAAACTCCACTATCTGCTCTATACTTAGCTGAATTAATTGAAGAAGCTGGATTCCCGAAAGGTGTTATTAATATCGTACCTGGATTCGGTGAATCGGCTGGACAAGCTCTCGTTAATCATCCACTCGTTGACAAAATTGCATTTACCGGTTCTACTCCTGTCGGTAAACAAATTATGCGACAAGCATCCGAAACATTAAAACGCGTTACACTTGAATTAGGCGGTAAATCACCAAATATCATATTGCCAGATGCTGATTTATCTCGCGCGATTCCTGGTGCACTTTCTGGTGTTATGTTTAACCAAGGACAAGTATGCTCTGCTGGATCACGCTTATTTGTTCCGAAGAAAATGTATGATAATGTCATGGCTGATCTCGTCCTCTATTCTAAAAAACTAAATCAAGGTGTCGGTCTTAACCCTGAAACAACAATTGGCCCTCTCGTTTCCGAAGAACAACAAAAACGTGTAATGGGCTACATTGAAAAAGGGATTGAAGAAGGCGCTGAAGTACTTTGCGGAGGAAGTAATCCATTCGATCAAGGCTACTTCGTTTCTCCTACAGTATTCGCTGACGTAAATGATGAAATGACGATCGCAAAAGAAGAAATTTTCGGTCCAGTTATTTCTGCAATACCGTTTAACGATATTGACGAAGTAATTGAACGTGCAAATAAATCACAATTCGGCTTAGCGGCTGGTGTGTGGACAGAAAATGTTAAAACAGCACACTATGTTGCAAGTAAAGTACGTGCAGGTACAGTATGGGTAAACTGTTATAACGTCTTTGATGCAGCATCTCCATTTGGAGGATTTAAACAATCTGGTCTTGGCCGTGAAATGGGATCTTACGCATTAAATAACTATACAGAAGTAAAGAGCGTTTGGCTTAACTTAAATTAATGAGAAAGAACCTGACCTACCTGGTCAGGTTCTTTTCATTATGTATTCCTTTAAACTTGCAGTCCTCCGCTCACATTTAATACTTCACCTGTAATATAAGATGCGTATTCTGATGCTAAAAAGGCTGCTGCGTTCGCAATATCTTCTGGCGTTCCAATTCTACCAACTGGAATAGCGCCAACCATCTTTTCTTTCACTTTATCTGGTATCGTTTTGGTCATATCTGTATCCATAAACCCCGGACAAATCGCATTACAAGTAATACCGAAACTTCCAACTTCTTTCGCTGCTGTTTTCGTTAATCCTACAACTCCTGCCTTTGTAGCCGCATAATTTGCTTGACCTATGTTTCCTTCTCTACTAATTGAAGATATATTAATAATGCGTCCATACCCTTGTTGTCTCATGTAAAGAAGCGCGGGTTGCATACAATAAAAAACTCCAGTTAAATTCACTTGTAATACTTGTTCCCAGGCAGACTTCTCCATTTTATGTAACATTGCGTCTCTTGTAATTCCAGCATTATTCACCAAAATATGTAACGTACCAAATTTTTGAACCGCATATTCAATTAACGACTTTGCTTCATTTTGATTACTCACATCACATCGATATGAGCACACTTCATATCCTTCATCTGATAACTCGTGTGTCGTTTTTTGTAGATTCTCTTCATTTACATCGCTAATTAATACTTTCGCCCCTAGTTTTGCATAAACCCTTGCAATCTCTTTTCCAATTCCCTGTGCAGCTCCTGTTACAACAGCTGTTTTCCCATTTAAAAACTCCATTCCTATCCCCCATTTCTATTACTTATACTGTATATTTCGGCTCCTTGCTTTCCAATTCCTCTTTGTATAAAAAAGTCTATTTGTGTCAAACTAACTTTGCAACGTCGCATAAACGCAAGGAGATTGTGTCGAATGAACAAAAAGAATTTCAAACAAAGCAAAGCAACGGATGGCATTGATGTTGAGTTCTCTCGCGAACTCGCTGACCACAATGACTTAGAAGCAAACGCACGTGCAAATGCCGCTGATGCACGTCAAAAGCGCCAATCAACCGAAAAATAAGGTACATCACAACCTTATTCTTTTCAAAAGGGACCTACTACCCAACAAAATAAACCGAGAGACATCTCTCGGTTTATTTTCTATATTTTTTTGCATAATGAGCCAAAGTAAGCAACGGATATATATGAGCATAACTATGATAACGAATATAAAACCCACCTGGTAAACCTGTTCCAGTAGGATATTTTTCATTTATATAAGAGTTGGAGAGCAAATATGAAATACCTTTTCGAATAACTGGCGTTTCTTTATCATAGTAAGAAATGAGGGCATCTAACGCCCATGCTGTTTGGGATGGTGTACTAAATGGCAAAGTAACAAATCTTTTTTCCACACTACTTTGGCAAGATTCTCCCCAGCCACCATCTTCATGCTGTATATGTTCAAGCCATAAAGCTGCTCGTTTCACTGATGGATCGCTAGATGGTATTCCTAGTGACCGTAAACCAGTCAACACTGCCCACGTACCATATATATAACAAATTCCCCATTTCCCATACCACGATCCATTTTCCTCTTGTACATTCATTAACCAATTTATCGCACTTTGTTTTTGTTTCTCGGGCAATTCATTTTGCGTATACGTTCCGAAAAATTCTAATACTCTTCCTGTAATATCTGGTGTAGAAGGATCTGTAATCATATCACTTGCATTTTCGATTGGTAAATTTGCTAATATACGGCTCGTTACCCCTTTTTCAAAAGCCCCCCAACCACCATCATTATTTTGCAATCCTTTAACCCAATTAACCGCTCGCTTCCAAGCAGTGTCTACATTTTCGTTCCCTCTACTTCGCGCCAATGCTCTTAACGCAGCAGTTGTATCATCAATATCTGGAATCGTCGTATTCACATCCGAAAAGCCCCAACCACCTGGGAAGAGATCCGGTGCATGTACACTCCAATCTACTTTCTTTGTTTGCTGTTTTCTTAGTAAATACGCTGATGCATTTTGAATCACTTTACTTGCTTTCGGAACTTGAGCTTCTTGCAAAGCATAACTGAGTAAAGCTGTATCCCATATAGTTGACGGAGAGTTTTGCAAATGGCTCCCTCTCTCCATCTTCCATATATAAGATGTGATTCCCATTATAGCCTTCTGAATAATTGGTGAGTGAATAGAATGTCCTAATGCAAGTAAAGCATAAATCATATAAAACGAGGCAGTTGCGTAACTATATAATGTTCCATTTTCATCAATACGCTCTTTCATAAAACGTTCTACTTCCTCATATCCTTTATGATGCAAAGAAAGTGGATACGTTATAATTTTCTTCACGTCACTTACTAACGTTTGAAAAACTGGAGACCGATCCTCCCGAAACCATTCTCCGCCCCCGCCTGCAATATGATTTAAATTTGGCAATAACTTTTTCCCTACTCGAAATCTTTTATTTAAACACAACATCATCGGAATTAAATGAATACGTGCTGAGCTACTCAGTTCAAAAATACTGAGAGGGGAATCATTCTGCAGAAACATAATTGGTGTTGGCAAATGAAAGAGAGAAGGATATTCATATTCTCCATGAATCGCTAATAAAAACTTCGTCATAAAATGAGCACGCGCTACCCCACCGCGCTCATTTATAAACATTTCCGCTCGCTTCATATTCGCATCTTCTTTTGTATATTTTTCCGATGCAAGTAAGGCAGCATAAGATTGAATTGTAGCAGATAAATTACCACCCATTTCATCTTCATACAATTTCCATGTTCCTTCATTTGTTTGAAGTGATGCTAATCTTTTTACAAACGGTTCTATCTCTTTATCTCTACCTAATAATTTTAATAAAAAAATCATATGACAATCTGTTAGTGGCGCTCCTTCAAAACAAAACTGCCACGTACCATCTTGCCGTTGCATTGTTTGAAGTGCAGTTGTTCTTCTCGCTATTTCTTCATGCACTTTTTCATATAATAACAAGTTACTCACCCACCCTTTCGAAATCCGTATAACGATATTCAAAAAGGTAGCTGAATATGTATAAAAACAAAGAAAAGCAGAACATATAAAATGTTCCGCTCATAAACAATATCCTACTCCGACAATAATCCCTAATAAAGCACCAACTACTACTTCATACGGTGTATGCCCAACAAGTTCATTTAACTTCTTATATTCTGTTTGTCTACCGTGAAAAAACTCATTCAATATTTTTGCTTGTTTACTTACTGCAAGCCTTACTCCTGAAGCATCATACATAACAATAATGGCAAAAATAGTAGCAACCGCAAACATCGAGCTTTCCACACCTTCTACTACCCCAACTCCTGTAGCAAGTGCTGTAACAGTTGAAGCATGAGAACTCGGCATCCCACCTGAAGCGAAAAACTTTGCAAAATCAAATTCACCCGTTTTGACTAATTTAAAGACTACTTTCGTTAATTGTGCTAAAAACCATGAAATTACAGCGGCCATAAGCGGATCATTATGTAAAATTGTTTCCACGTTCTCAGCTCCCTACTAGCTATGATGGAAATCCTATATAGTATCAGTATAAAGAAAAATGCGTAGAAAATACTACGCATTATGATACTTTTGCTGATTTATTTTTTATAAATTTCGGTTGTTTCTGCACTAAAAACTTTGTCTTCGCTACCGAGAATACAAATAAAGCAACCCATATACAGAAAAATGCAATCATATGTGTAGATGTGAAATGTTCACCAAATACAAATACACCTAAAATTAAGCTAATTGTTGGCGCAATATATTGTAAAAATCCCACCATATAAAGCGGAATAAGTTGTGCTCCTTTTGCAAAATAAAATAGTGGTAATGCCGTTACAATACCTGCTCCTATTAAAAGTAACGTTGATAACATTGAAATAGATCCAAATGAGCCGAAACCATGTGCTCCTGTCATAACAAGATAAATGATTGCAAACGGCGTCACTAACATCGTTTCCATCGTAAGTCCAATTGTGGCATCATAGTTTAACAGTTTTTTCGTTAATCCGTATAATCCAAATGAAAAGGCAAGTGAAAGAGAAACCCACGGAATAGATCCGAAACGTACTGTTAAAATGACAACCCCTACTCCTGCTAAACCAACTGCAACATATTGCCAAAAGTTTAACTTTTCCTTTAAAACGACTGTACCAAGTAAAATACTAATAAGCGGATTAATATAATAGCCAAGACTCGCTTCAATAACATGATTATGATTAACGGCCCATATGTAAACAAACCAGTTTCCGCTAATCAAGACTGAAGCTATTGTTAATGACATTAATAATTTAGGTCGTTTAAAAAGATTCACAAATTCCCCAATAAACTGGCGAAACCTCTTCGTAACACCTAATACAAGTAACATAAAAACAAATGCCCAAACGATGCGGTGTGCTAATATTTCATCTGCTGGAACTTCCTCAACCCATTTCCAATAAATCGGTAGAATTCCCCACATCGTATAAGCACCAGCCGCATATAGTATCCCTTTTTTTTGCTCTGCTGATTGACTCCCCATCTTCCTTTTTCTCCTCTTCTCATTTTTTCTCCATTATACGGTCTCACATGCTCACTTTACCAATAATCAATCTGCATTTCTTTCGACATTTCTCATACAACGAATAATAAACATACCGTTATTACAACAAGTAACGGTATGCCGAAAACAAATTTCTTTTTATGAGTTTTATGATGAAACATATACATACCGATCCAAGCTCCAACTGCTCCCCCAGCTGCCGCTGATAAAAACAGCGTACTTTCTGGCGTTCTCCACTGTTTCTTCTTTGCTTTTCGTTTATCAAGCCCCATAAGGCTAAAAGCTATAACGTTAATAATAAGAAAATAAATCCATTTCATCGCTTTCTCTCCTTATGAAAAATTCGCTTAATGGTAACACGAAAAAACGCCGGAAACAACTGAAGAACTCTTTTTATCAAACTAGGTTCATTCCTTTTTCTTAATTAGTTACCTTCATATTTACAAAACCAACTAAAATCGCAATTAAAGCATTTAAATAGAAAAATGTTATGAGCAGAATCTTATATTTCATTACATTCACCCACTACCATATCATCAAAAAAACTGCTCTCAATCACTTTCTCCTCAAAATGAAGAACTACAATTAGCCCTACATATAAAGAAACCAAATTTAGAAACCATTCCCCATTCTCATCTTTCTTAGCTAAGCATTTAAATATCTCTTGAAATTGCATACGCTCGTCTGCAGCAATAATCGGACGTACACCAAAATATTTCAATACAAGATTCAGCTTCAGCTGTACGGATAATGATAAAATATATTTTAATAGCTTCGTGTACTCTGCACTATCTTTTTGACTATACAACTTCACAAGCTTTGGATGTAAATTCGAAATCGATAATTCCTCGTCAGTCACTCTAGTTACTTCTATCGTTTCAATCATCTTTTTCATATCCATCACATTCACCCCTTCTGAAAAAATTCTAAAGCCAAAGAGTACTTAATTCAAAATGTACAACAATTGTGCGTTTCTCGTCTCTCGTTCTTCCTCACTGACTAAATCATACTTTTTTAGGAGGTGAAAAACATCATTTAATAATTTCTGCGAATGAATACCTTGCAAAAAACTCTTTAACTCTTTAAAGATCCCTTCAGGTAAAAAATTCTTTTGACTTTCAAGCTTATTCATCACATCTTCAATAGAATGATCAATGTTACATGCCATACTAAACTTCCCCCTCTATCCTCTATAAATAATATCCTCAGCTAACGATGTAAACACTTCTCCAACAAGAGAATCTTCATCATATACAGATGAACCATTATTTTCTTCACGTTTCGCAAAAGGTATTTTGGCAATTACTTCTGTTTGCAATTGTTCTGCAAGCATTTCGCCGCCGCCTTTTCCGAAGAGATAATTTTTCGATCCATCTTGTTCTTCATAATAAGCCATATTTTCCACAATACCTAAAATCTCATGCTTCGTATGTTTTGCCATTACACCAACTCTTGAAGCAACGAATGAAGCTATATTGTGCGGAGTTGTAACAATTATTTCTTTCGCTTGCGGAATCATCGCTGCAACATCTCCTGTACCTGGTGGTAAATCAAGTAATAAATAATCTAATTCTCCCCAGTGCGTATTCGCAAGGAAATTTTGAATCCATTTATTTAGCATCGGTCCGCGCCACATCACTGGGTTATTTCCTTCTGTAAAGAATCCCATCGACATGATTTTAACACCGTGACTAATGACTGGAATTGCCGTTTGATCAATCATCGTTGGTTTCTTATTCGTTTCCATCATAGCCGGAATACTAAAACCATATATATCTGCATCTAATATCCCCACTTTTTTGCCCATACGAGCTAGTGCAGTTGCAAGATTAATTGTCACCGTTGATTTTCCAACTCCGCCTTTTCCGCTCGTTACAGTAATAAAACGTACTCCTGAATCCGGGCGAAGCATGCTCGGCATACCAGTTTCTGTTCTAGTATTTCGCTTTAACTTCTCTGTTAAAGCTGCACGTTCTTCTTGTGTCATAGAACCAAATGTTACCTCCACTTTAGAGGCACCAATTGCGTGAAGCGATTCTTCAATATCTTGTTGAATTTTTGCTTTTAACGGACAACCTTGGATTGTTAGTACTACTTCAAGTTTAACCTCTGTTCCGTTCATTTGTATATTTCTAACCATATTTAATTCTACAACACTTTTGTGTAACTCTGGATCCTCTACATGTTTTAATGCATTCATTATTTGTTCTTGAGTAAGCATAGAACTCATCCCTTCTCTTATTCTAATTTATATACAACATTTTCTTGGCACTTCATCTGGTGAAAAAGCTTATTATCCCCCGCTAACGGGTGGGATTAATGCGACTATATCTCCGGCTTTTATCATCTCTTCATTCATTACAAACTCTTCATTAACAGCCACCATCACTTTATCCAGCGATTGTAAACAATAGCTGGCTTTGAGCCATTCTTTTAATTGCTGCACTGTCATTTCTTGCTTTTCTGAAATTACTAATCGATCCGATCCAACTTCCTCACGCAAATTTGCAAACAGTAAAATTGTAATCATTTTCTCATTCTTCCTTCTTTGGTTTTCCTTCTGGATAAGGTGTGTTTTCAAGTTGATCTCCAACCCACATCGTTCCATCTTCCCAAAATTCTTTTTTCCAAATTGGAACGATTCGTTTTATACGTTCAATCGCGTACTCATTCGCTTCATAAGCTACTTTACGATGCGGTGATGAAACTGCAATGACTACCGCAATATCCATTATTTCTAGCCGCCCTACACGGTGCGTAATTGCTACTTTTGCATCCAGCCATCTTTCACTAATTTCTTCACCAATTCTCATAAGTTGTTTTACTGCCATCGGTTTATATGCTTCATACTCTAAATGTAGCGTTCGTTTTCCTTTTGTTAATTCTCTCACCGTACCAATAAATGTTGTAATCGCACCTGCTTCCCTTCTTGCGACTTTATTCGTTACTTCTTCAACTAAAATCGGTTTATCTACAATCTCAAATAGCACTTGTCCCATTAAAACCACCTCTCACTTTATGAAATGTCCAAGGCCATTCACTACCTTCGTTATCTTCTAATAAAAGAACATCGACAAACATATCTTTTTTATATCCTCTTGTCCCGCCCGGCAATACGATAAACGCGTTGGATTCTGCCAATGAAGAAACTGAGCTAGATTTATCAAACCCTGATGGATAAGCGATTAATTTCCCCTCATCATATTGCAATTTTGCTCGTACAAATCTTGTAAATGGATTCGGTTTTAGAAAATCTTCTCCTAATAACGCTTTTTCTCTTTTTAAATGTACTTTTTCACTAAACATATACGTCCGAATACACGGTCTTACGAATAATTCAAACCCTACGTAACAAGCTGATGGATTCCCTGATAAACCAAATAATAACTTGCCATTTAATTGTGCTACAGTCGTAACACTTCCTGGTCGCATTGCAACTTTATTAAAAAGAACAGATGCACCTAACTTTTCGTAAATAGCTGGTAAATAATCATAATCTCCTACTGATACACCGCCCGTTGTAATTAACATATCTACTTGGCCAAGCGCTTCTTTCACAGCTGTAAAACACGTATTAAAATCATCACTAAACTTCCCAAAATATTTTACTCTTCCGCCCGCTCTTCGAATTTGAGACAATATCATGTACATATTACTGTTTCGGATTTTCCCTGGCTGTAATGAGTCATTGACATCCAGTAATTCACTCCCAGTCGCTAACAGTCCAATTACAGGCTTTCTCGCAACTGGTACTTCACTATAACCGAATGTAGCAAGAAGAGCTGAAATACCTGGATTAATGTACGATCCCTTCTTTGCAAGAACTGTTCCTTTACGAGCATCTTCACCTTGAAAAGAAATATTGTCGCCCGTTTTGAATAATCGCTTCACTTCCATATAATTGTTGCCATTCTTCTCATATTGACGAGTCAGCTCTAACATAACAACCGCATCACACCCATTCGGAATTTGTGCTCCTGTCATAATTCGAACTGCTTGAAATGGACCTACTTTCTCATGGAATAGCGATCCTGCACCAATTTCACCCACTACTTCAAATACAATTGGCGTTTCATAACTTGCTAAATTAGTATCTTCTGCTCGAATAGCAAATCCGTCATACGGCGAACGATTAAATGACGGTACATCATGTTCAGCTACTAAATCCTCTGCTAATATACGTCCATAAGCTAATTCAATTGGTAATAGCTCCTTTAAGCCCTTATCAGCAAATCCCATCACTTTACGAACAGCTTCTTCAACCGTAATTGGCACTCTTCTTTCCATTGTTGACACCCTCTCTATTAACCGAATACGCGATAATATAGTTGTTTCGCTTTCGAAATATCATTTGTACCATGAATAAAAACACGACCATCCCGAAAAAAAACGATGCGGTAATCATCGAATTGGCAAGATAGTAAATACGGATTCCGATCTACTTTTCCCAGTTTTTTTAATACTTTTTCTATATCATCAAAATTGTATTTCCTATTGTCTACTGTTCTAATTTGAACTGTATTTCTTCCGCACAAAACAGCTGCTTTCGTTTGATTTTCGTATGATAAATAAGGATAAGTTCGATTCAAACCGCATGAGAGACAAGCGTCTGTTTTTATTTTCCCTAATTTTATAAAATGATTTTGATTACTCCATATATCAAACATGAAAAATGTTTTTCTAATTGCTGAGAAATCTTCCACTAAAATTTTGAGCGCTTCTGCCACTTGATATGCTGCGACGATTTGAACAGTCGGGCTAATAATCCCAGCGGTATCACACGTCACACCTGTAACAGGGATATTTTTCAGCATACAATGTAAACACGGTGTCTCTTGCGGAATAATTATATAACTCATACCATATGATCCAACGCAAGAACCATATACCCACGGAATATTATGTTTTTGTGATAAATCATTTATTACAAATCGAATATCAAAATTATCTGTTGCATCAATGATTACATCTACATTTTTTAATAGACCTTCCATATTTTCTGGAGTTGCATCCATTACGAAAGCATGTATTTGTACTTCCGAATTAATTTGTTCTAGCCGATTTTTTGCAGCAATTGCTTTCGGCATTTTCTCTCTCGCATCTTGTTCAGAGTACAATTGTTGCCTTTGTAAATTACTCCATTCAACGTAGTCACGATCAATAATCGTCAACTTGCCAACACCTGCACGTACGAAACTTTCGGCACTTGCACTTCCTAATGCGCCTGCCCCTACAATTAACACATGTTTATTTCGAATTTTTTCTTGTCCTTTACTCCCAATTGGTTTGAACAACTGTTGTCGTGAATACCGATCAGCCATTACATACCCTTCCTCTCAAGAACTCTATTTCATATTAGAATGTTGTTTCTGATAACAAGCAAAGTAAGCAAAACCAACAAACCCAGCTCCTCCAATTACATTTCCGATAAAAACAGGAACAAAATTTTTAGCCAGATCCATCCACGTTAGATGACCAGCAAAAATAACAGCGGAAATGACAAACATATTTGCTACTACTTGCTGAAATCCAATCACTACAAATGCCATAATTGGAATCCAAATTCCGATGATTTTCCCGACAAAATCACTCGTCCCGTAAGCGAGCCAAAGAGCAAGACAAACGAGCCAATTACAACCAATTGCTAAAATCAAAGTTCTCCCAAATGATTCATGTAACTTCCCTTCCGCTATCGCTACCGTTTTATTTAAATACTCTCCCTCTGTTAATCCGCCAAGATGTCCAAAGCAATACGCAACGAAAATTGCCCCAATAAAGTTCATGAGAGTAATCCAAACCCAGTTATTCAGTACACTTATCAATGTAATTTTCTTTGCATAAAGCGCCATAGACAGTGACATCATATTTCCCGTAATTAATTCTCCTCCTGCTAATACTACGAGCATGAGTCCAACAGGAAATACTGCTCCTCCTAAAACATTCACTAGACTTCCCCAGCGCTCAGGTAAATTCCCTAAAACTCGAATGTTAAGTAAAAAACCTATCGCAATAAACGCTCCTCCTAAAAAACCGAGAATAAGCATCGCTGGCAATGTCTGTCTTACTTTTTGAACACCGGCCTCAATGACAAGCTCAGCAATTTGTTCCGGCTTATGAAATGCCATTACCCATTCCTCCATTTTCTCTAAATAAAAAAGCAGCTTCAAAAAACCTTCTCAAAATAAAGGTTTTTGAATGCTGCTTAATTTCTCTGCACATCTTTTACAGAGATATCAATCATCACTTTTACTATAAAATAGAAAATCCACAACTCTTGTAAATTTTCCATTTTTCACTATGACGCTAGCTTTATATATTAACCACCGATATGTGACATTTCAATTTTAGGTATTGTTTTCTTATTTGTATGATTTAAGCGTTCATCTGAATAACGATCTTCCCTATTATTCCATATATCGCGTACTACATCTGTAATGTCCTCATCTGTATGTTCAGAACGAAGCAATTCTCTTAAATCACTTCCTTATAGAAGCAAATAAGCAAGTATATAATTTTCCTTCTGCAGAAATACGAGCTCTCGTACATGATGAGCAAAAAGAATCTGTTACTGATGAAATAATACCTATTTCCTCATCGCTTCCTATATAATGATACCTAGTAGCCACTTCACCAGAATAATTTGCTTCTATCCGTTCTAACGGCATAACTTGATGAATCGTATCTACTATTTCTTGTTTAGAGACGACCTCTTTTAAATCCCAACCATTATAATTTCCAACATCCATATACTCAATAAAACGAAGAATATGCTTATTTTCCTTAAAATATTGCGCCATCTGCAAAATGTCCTGTTCGTTTTTTCCCTTTTGAACGACCATGTTTATTTTAATTTTCATTCCAACTTCAGCTGCAGCCTGTATTCCTTCCAGAACCCTTTGCACTTTGCTCCTATTACCATTTAAATAGAAAAACCGCTCTTCTTCTAAGGAATCTAAGCTAACTGTTACACGTGATAGTCCCGCCTTATATAAATCAGGAGCAAACTTTTTAAGTAACGATCCATTGGTTGTTAAACCGATATCTTCTACACCATCAATTTTATTAAGGCGCTCAATAAGCTTTGGAAGCCCTCTTCGAAGTAACGGTTCTCCGCCTGTAATCCGTAATTTTCTCACACCTAAAGAAACGAAAATACGTGTTATCCTTTCAATTTCATCAAAAGATAAAATTTTATCATTAGACAAAAACGAGTAATCAGGACCAAATATTTCTTCTGGCATACAATATCGGCAGCGAAAATTACAGCGATCAGTAACTGAAATACGTAAATCCTTTAACGGACGTTGCAACTTGTCTAATGTAACTGATTTCATCTTCATTGCCTCACTTTTATTTTATATTTAAAACACGTTCTGGATGGGTATATACATTTAAGGAGTGATTACGAATAAATCCTATTGTCGTAATACCTAAATCTTCCGCTAGTTGCAAAGCTAACTCAGTTGGAGCTGATTTTGATAGTATAATTTCACAACCGATTTTTGCAACTTTCAATAATATTTCCGAAGAAATACGACCACTAAAAACAATGATTTTATCTTTTATAGAAATATCGTTTCTTAAACAATAACCGTAAATTTTGTCTAGTGCATTATGCCTACCAATATCCATTCGGCTTAAAATAATACCATTCACATCACATAAAGTTGCATTATGAACCCCACCAGTACGATGAAACGTATCCGCAGATTGCTGCATTTCTTTCATTAACCGAAAACAATCATCGGCAGCAACCTGTACATGGACACCCTTCATTTTTTTTGCACTTAGTGCATCATTTGCAAAAACAAACCCTTGCCTACTCATACCACAACAAGACGTAATATAGCGTTTATTTTGCATTTGTTCATAATACGGATTTACTTTTGTCGTTGTTACATGCACAAATCCTTCTTTCTCCTGCACCCATACACTATCAATATCTTCATACTTCCGAATGATTCCTTCAGACGCTAAGAAGCCTATTACCATATCTTCTATATATTCTGGAGTACTAACCATTGTAACAAACTCCTGTCCGTTCATTTTAATGGTAACAGGAAACTCTGTTACAATGCTGTCCTCTATATGTTTAAATGCTCCTTGTTCATAACGAAAGATTTCTCTTTCTACCTGTATCGGTTTCACGATCAGTATCCTTCTCTCACGTTATATTTTTATCAAAAACAAATACAGAAACTGCAATATCTTCTTCTACTTTCATATCTGAAAACAAATTCACTAATTTCGCTCCAACAAGTTCCTCCAAATGTTCACGGGAATTCGCAGCATACACTTCTTGAATCATTTTCGTTCTAGCCATATGAACCATTTCCGCACCGTCCATCGTACTTGAAATAAATTTTTCAGTAGGTGTTAAGTTTCCATAAAGAGTCGCTATAGCCCATGCCCATCAACTTAAGAGTGAGCACAACCTGAGCTTTCGACTCATCGGATCAAAACATTCCTAAAATAAAAGCA
Organism: Bacillus cereus group sp. BfR-BA-01356; assembly: GCF_022663635.1. Lineage (NCBI taxonomy): Bacteria > Bacillati > Bacillota > Bacilli > Caryophanales > Bacillaceae > Bacillus > Bacillus cereus group sp. BfR-BA-01356. The sequence goes on from NZ_JAKUFX010000091.1 coordinate 24,337, forward strand.
TACTCTTAAAAATAAGCATCTCAAATAAACCCT